>JAXGUU010000004.1:0-36440 GCA_040774145.1 Anaerolineae bacterium | reverse complement strand
GGCCGGCGCAGGTCGGCGTCCACAAGACAGACCCGCTTCCCCGCCTGTGCCATGACCACGGCGAGATTGGCGGCAAAGCTGTGGTCCAGATCCGCGGCCGCGGGTGAGGCGACGACGAAGCTGCTCAGTTCACGGTCGAGGCTGGTGAAGGCCAAGTTCATCCGGAGCGCGCGATAGGCCTCTGCAGCTGGGCTGCGTGGGTCGCGCAGGGTGATCAGATTAGGGTCCATGCATGACTCCTTGATGTGACTAGAATCAGCCGCTCGACGCTTCAGCGCCCGCGCGCGGGGCCGACGATCGCTGGACGGGTGGGATCGTGGCAATCAAGGTCAACCCCAAGTCGGCTTCTACAGCGTTGGGGTCGTGGATGACGCCGGCTTCAAGCCACTCCAAGACCAGGACGAGCACCGTGCCCAGCACAAGGCCGAGCATAGCCCCGGCGGCCACATTGACGGAAAGCTTCGGGCGGAGCAGTCGGTAAGAGGCGAGGTCGATGATCTCGGCAAAGACGCGATCCTCACGGTCCTGTCGTGCGTTCTGTTCATCGCGCCACTGCACCAGCAGCTGGGCCCACGCGTTCGCGATCTGATTGGCGATCTCGCCGTCAGGGTTGTCGACATCGATCTTGATCGCCATGATGGAGTCGTCCGCGACGATTTTGACGTCGCCCTTGAGGTCGCGAGGATCCATGAAGAGACCCAAGGTCTGGATCACCATGGCGGCGCGCTTCTCGGACAGCATCACGTTGGCATAAGAGCGCAGTAACTGTTTGGCCGACTGGGTCAAGCTAAGGTCCGGTCGCGCGAGCTGGATGGACACCTCAATGCTGGCGCGATAGACGGGGGTCTGTAGTCTACTGAAGACGAGTGCGCTCGCCGCCGTGACCACGATCGAGAGCAGGATGATCCAGCCTCGACGACGGAGAACATGAATATAGTCTTGAATCTTCACCTAGGCCTCCCAACACGCATGAGGTCGCAGCAATGCCGATATGGGGTCCTCACTGGCCACGCAGACGATAGCGCACCTCGCGGCAGTGTGGACACTCGATGCCATAGTAGTCCCGTCCACACGTCCGACAGGTCCGTTTGTCCAGCGGGCGGTCGTCATCCATCGCGATCATGATGAGGGTGACCTCTTCGCCTTCGTGAAGGGTCAACCAGTCATCAAGAGCGATGCTGCCGATCATCCACACGCCTCTCTCGGGGTCCTGATGGAGTACACCTTGTGCGAATCGCCCACCGATATTCGCAGCTGCCTGGGTCAGTTCGCGGATACTTGCTTTGCGGTATGCTGGCATTGCCCTCCCTTGTACTCACGGCATTATAAGCGATGGCTTGCGGAGGGCAAGCCCTCAGGGCTATCGTATGTGGCTTGCCGGCAGGTCACAGTGGCTTCCAGCGAGGGCACCGTGCGCCGGCAGCCCGGCGACCGCGCCGGCAGCCTGGCGACCGCGTCCGACGCCCGGAGGGTGAAATGCGATAGCCCCCTGGCAAATCCTCGGGTCATCTTCGGGGAGAGCGCTGCCCGGCGGACCCCCCGGGCTACCGGACGGCACCTGCCTCCGATTGCCACAGTAGGGTGTTCGTCGCCCGGGTCTCGTAGGGCGACTCGCGGTAGAGATACCATGCAAGAGCCGCCGAGCATTGGGGAGGCAACAGTCGGCTGCATCGCGGCAGCGGCGCGTCGTACCTGGCGAGCGCGACAAAGGACATGCCGCGCCAGAGCTCGGGCGCCTCCGGCATCGGCAGGGTGCCCTCGCCCGCGGTGAGGACAAGCGCATGGGGATTCTGAGGCCAGCTCCCGGCCACCTCCAGTGCTCTGAACTCCCGCAGGTGCCAACGCAGGACCGCTGTGACGTCGGCATCGTCGTCGATGATGACCACGGGCAGCGTATCGGTGCGTTCGCCCCGCACGATGGCGATGCTGTGCAGGGTCTGACGGAGATACTCCACGTCTCTGGACGTCGTGGTTATGAGGGCAGGCTCAATAGGTGAATCGTGGCGCACATAGGCAAGCCCGAAGGCGAAACTCGCCTGCACGAGCAATAGGACCGCTGCGGCGCCCAAGAAGGTGCTGCGCCATAGATCGTCCGCAGGCATCAACAGGGCGAAGAGCAGGACGAGCATGACCTGTAGCCCGATCAGGACCGCCGCACCGATGATGACCAACAGCGCCTGATCGGTCATGGCGAAGCCGCGGGCGTGCTGAGCCAAGGTGAGGAGCCCCGGCAGCCAGAGCAGGAACGAGGCGAGGACGTGCAGACCCATCCGGCGCCGTGAATCGGAACGGGCAGCGTTCAGGATATGCTGCAGCCCGTAGCCGCCCAGCAGAGCGATGGGGATGAGGGCGGAGCTCACGGACTCGGTGCTGCTGCCGGGTCGCAGTACCTGGAGAACCAGGGCCAGCAAGCTCCAGACGGCCAGCGATTGGAGCTGCCGGTGGACCGGTCCTGCCGCATGCTGGGTCTCTTGAGTCGTAGGCCCGCGTCGAGCGCCATCGTTCAAGAGAAGGATGGCGCCGGCGACTCCCGTCGTTAGGAGCAGGGGCTCGTAGAGGGCTAGGAGACCCCATGGGGAGATCCCGCCCATAGGGCGTTCGCGCCAGCTGCCCAGCCACGCTATGAGTCCCTCGGTGAGACCCGACCAGCCCGACCAGCGCAGGCCGAAGGCGAGACTGATGAGCAGGGCAAGCCCGGCGCCGACCGCGACGGCACGCCAGGATCGTCCGGTTAGGCGTCGCCGTCCTCGGATCACAAGCCAGGCGAGCACGCCGGGAATGAGGAGATCGTAGAACGCCGGCCCCCCGATCAGGCCTAAGGTGGTGCCGGCAGCCAGCAAGCCGCGCCGCCGGCGCCCGTCAGCAGCGTCATCGAGGGTGGGGTGCGTCAACAGCGTGACGATCAGCACGGCGCCCAAGGCTCCGATGGCGGCACCGTCCACCCGGCGTGCGGCCAAGAGCGTCAGGGGTGAGATGATCAGCAGCCCCGCTGCACTGAGGGCGCCGAGGTCACCCAGCTGCTTCCGCCAGAGCAGAGGGACAGCGATGATGCCGACACCGGCGAGGGCCGGTAGAGCTCTCGCTAGGCCGTTGGCAGGCCCGAAGAGAGTGAACAGCAGGGCTTGGCCCACCAACAGCAGAGGGCTCTCCGGAGAGGCCTGCCAGCCACGCCCGGCCGCCGCTTCGAGCGCCGCTAATGCTCGCGTCGCCTCGACCGGCGTCAGCGCCGTCGTGGACAGCATGACCCATCGGGTGATGAGAGCAGCGGCGAGCACCGCCGACCAAGCCCAGTTGATGCCGGTGGGCGGCTCTCCTCTCGACGTCTGCCGCTGCTGCGCTCCTGCGGCGGGAACGGTGACCATGGACGGATCGCTTAGCCCGTCTCAGATAGAGAGCGGATCATCTTCCGGATCTGGGGCTCCTGGGCTTCGATGCTCTCCATCAGGTGCCATTGCACCATCGCGCGGTTCAGATTGTGTTCGGGGTAGCGAACCTTGAAGTAGACGTCGCCCTTGAGATAATCGGTGAAGAAACGCAGGCCCATCTCCAGAGCCAGCACGCGCACCGCATCGAAGAGATAGCCGTAATCCTCGGGGCTGTAGAACTGCCGGACCTCGGGCAGGTAACCCCTGAGTATGCTCTCGCAGAGATCGAGCTCAAAGGTGACCTGATCGATCTCCAGGGTGTCCTCGCCAAGGGGGTTACAGCTCGAGCGCAGGCAATCCCCGATGTCATACTGCACCAGGCCCGGCTTGACCGTGTCCAGATCGATGATGCTGACGGCGCGACCGCTTTCGTCGTCGATCATGATGTTGTCGATCATCGGATCGCCGTGGATGGGTCGCTCGCGCAGCTGTCCGATCGCCAGGGCGTCCTGCAGGACGGTCGCCCACGCGCGTCGTTCGGCGACGACCTGGAGGCCATAGCGTATCTCGGCTCGCCCTTTCCCCTCCTGTGCGCGATCCGAGTCGCCGCTTTCGAAGGCCCGCAAGCCCTGATCATATTGCTGTAGATAGTGCGGCATGATGTGGAAGCCGGGCAGGGTGTCGTGCAGCGTGGCGATATCGAGGTCGCTGATCAGGCGTTGGAAGGTCCCCAAGGCGAAGCCGGCCTCCCCGGCATGACGCGCGTCCCTGACTTTGGGGTAGGTGCGGGCGTTCTCCACAAAGGTGATGGCACGCCAGAACTCGTCGTCCGCGTCGATGACATAGTCCCGCCCGTTCTGGGTCGGCACCACCTGAGGGAGCTCCCAGCGAGGTACCGGCGGCGCCGGTTGGGTTGCTACGTGCTCCATCATGGCGCGCATATTCGCCATGATGAGCTTCGGATAGGGGAAGACGCTCTGGTTGATGCGCTGAAGGATCAGCTTGCCGCCGTCGCGAGCTTGGACGAGATACGTGTCGTTGATATTCCCGGAACCGAACGGCTCGGCACGTTCGGCCTCGGGCTCGAACCGGATCGCGATGTCAAGGATGTCAGTCAACGTCGGGCCTCCTCAGTGAAGCATCCCCCGTCATGAAGGGGGATGCTTAAGTTGTCCACCGTCTACCTACGGTCTCTGGGTCTGAATCTTGGCCCACGTGTCACGCAGGGCAATGGTGCGGTTAAAGACCAGACGCACAGGTGCCTCGTCGGCGGTCTTCGTGGTATCCGGATCGGTGCAGAAATAGCCGATGCGCATGAACTGGTAACGATCGCCGGGCTTCGCCTTCTCCAGCGAGGGTTCAACCTTGCAGGTCGAGATGATCTCAAGGGAGTCGGGATTCAGGTTGTCCAGAAACCCCCCTTCCTCCCCGGTCTCTTCTGGGTCCTCGGCTAAGAAGAGGCGATCGTAGAGCCTGATGTCGGCGTCGAGCGCGTGGGCAACCGAGACCCACTGTAAGGTGCCCCGCACCTTGCGCCCATCGGGTGCCTCGCCGCCGCGGCTTTCGGGATCATAGGTGCAATGGACCTCCACGATACTGCCGTCGACATCCTTGACGATGTCTTTGTAGGTGACGAGATAGGCGCTCTTGAGACGCACCTCGCGTCCCGGTGCCAGTCGATAGTACTTGCGCGGCGGATCCTCTATGAAATCCTCGCGGTCGATGTAGACCTCGCGCGAGAAGGGAACCATTCGCGTTCCCATCTCCGGATGCTGGGGATGGTTCTCCGCCTCCATCCACTCGACCTGCCCCTCAGGGTAGTTGTCGATGACCACCTTGATCGGATCGAGGACCGCCATCACGCGTGCGGTGCTTTCGTTGAGGTGGTCGCGGATGCAGTGCTCCAGAAGCGCCACGTCGACGATGCTGTTGGAGGTGGAGACGCCGATGCGGTCGCAGAAGTCGTTGATGGCCTCGGCCGGGAATCCGCGACGCCGCATGCCCGCGATGGTGGGCATACGGGGATCGTCCCACCCCTGAACGTGACCGCCCTGAACAAGCTGCAGCAGCTTGCGCTTGCTGAGGACCGTGTAGGTCATATTCAGTCGTGCGAACTCCAGCTGCTGGGGATGGTAGATGCCCAGCCGATCGAGGAACCAGTCGTAGAGGGGCCGGTGATCGCGATAGCCGAGGTCACAGAGCGAATGAGTGATCCCCTCGATAGAGTCCTCGAGCCCGTGAGCCCAGTCATACATCGGGTAGATGTGCCACGCGTCGCCCTGCCGGTGGTGGGACTGGTGCAGGATGCGGTACATCACGGGGTCGCGCAGGTTGAGGTTAGGCGATGCCATATCGATCTTGGCCCTGAGCACCCGCGCGCCCTCCGGGAACTCGCCCGCCCGCATATGTCGGAAGAGGTCCAGGTTCTCCTCGACCGAGCGATCGCGATAGGGGCTGTCCTTGCCGGGTTCGGTCAGTGTGCCGCGGTATTCCCGGATCTCGTCCGGGCTGAGGTCGTCAACGTAAGCATAGCCATCGCCGATCAACTGCTCTGCCCACGCGTACATCTGCTCGAAGTAGTCCGAGGCAAATAGGACCTCATCCCCGAAGTCCCAACCCAGCCATCGTACGTCGTTCACGATGCCGTCGACGTATTCCTCTTCCTCCTTGACCGGGTTGGTGTCGTCAAACCTTAGGTTGAACTTGCCGCCGAAATCCTGCGCGATGCCCGCGTCGATGGCGAGTGCTTTCGCGTGGCCAATGTGCAGATAGCCGTTGGGTTCGGGCGGGAACCGTGTGTGAACGCGCCCCCCGAAGCGACCGGAGCGGATGTCCTCGACGATCGCGGTGCGGATGAAATCGGTCGCGAGCGCATCAAGCTCCTCGTCGTTCAGTTGAGTTCGGTCGTCCATGTCTCTCTTTGTATCAGCGTTGTCCATCAGCCACACTCCTTCCTTCACCCTCCCAATAGTACCAAAAGTGCTTGCAAGATCAAACGGACCTGGGTTGGGTTGTCGCGTCGGATCCTGCAGGACGGTAATGCGCGTACCGCCTGGTTGGGAGGCGCCCGTCAGTTTGAGGTACCGGCAGAGACCGAGTAGATCGTGACGCCAGAGTCTTCATAGACGGCCGGGAAGAGCTCTCGAAATCGGGCCAGCGTGTCGGCAGGATAGCGTTGGCGCTCGACCGGGCCGACGTAAAGGTACGTTACATTATAGCGCGCCAGGATCGTGCGAATCTCATCCTCATTCTGTGCACTGAAGAGGAGCTCGAGGTCTGCCTCCCTGATCGCCGGCTCATCGTAGTTACCACGCCACTGCCGCTCGTGCCCACCCCATCCGAGAATCGTGGGAAGGCCGGTCAGCGCTGACACCCTGCCCTCATAGACGTAGGCCCGGTGCTGATCGCCCGGCGCCTCTACAATGACCGGAGCCCCGTCGACATAAGTGTTGAGCCACGTGATCGCAGCATCATCCTCGGGATAGGAGGTCGCTAGCCATGCGGCGCCGTCCAGCGTCCATGGCATCCCCTGCTCTTTCCCCCGCGCCGGTACTGCGAGGAGCGTATAGATCAGGCCCACACCGATCAGGAGCGCCGATGTCGCGAGGCCCAAGATGCGCCACACCGACGGGGTGGCCTTGTCAGGTGCGCGCCCCAGCCAGCGGCTGATCTGCCAAGCCCCGGCAAGGCTCCACATAACCCAAGCCTGAAAGTAGAACTTGAAGATGGTGTTCATCCGGGTCATGAACACGTCCTGGAGGTAGACGAATTCCGGCGCCAGGGTGAGCAGCAGGCCCAGCAGGGCCAAGAGCAGCGGGAATACGTCCGCAGGCGCTTGTCGGTCGGGCGCTGAAGGCGTGTCGTTCGCAGGCTCTGATCGGACGCCGTGGATCAGCGACAGGAGCACCGTGCCCACGCCGGCCGCGAGCAGCAAGCCGGTCCAGGGGTTGATCAGTCGCCGCTGCACGGCGGCGATCGCCATCTCAGGCGTCAGTGTGTGGCCCGCGACCATCTCGCCCTGCAGGATGACCCTCAGATAGGGGTAGGCCACGACGGATCCGATGAGCAGGCCGACGAGGGCCAGGGCCAGCATCAACCCCACGCCCAGTCCCAGCGCCCGGGTCAAGCGGATGGATCTGCGCCGCGCCCCCGCCAGCACGAGCCCGAGGATCGGGATCGCCAGCGGCAGGAACATCACGACAAACTGGTGTAGTCTCGTCGCATTGAAGAGGTTCGGTAGCACGCCGCCGGCCTGCGAACGCAGCGCGACCCAGAAGGGAAGGTAGGGGATGACACTCAGTACGGCAAGGGCGACGGCCTGCGGCAACGCCCGCCCTACCTCGCCGAGGAAGGCGCGCCGGCGGGCCGTCAGGGCGGGCGAGGTCTCGGTGTGGGCGTACCGGCCCAGGATCCAGGCCCCCACCAGGAGGGCCCAGTAGATGGGGAAGTCCCAGGTGTTCAGGAAGCCGAGGGCGCCGAGTACGACGGCATACCCCGTGAGGCGCAGCCACGATCCGGTTTTTCGTTCGCCGGATGACGGTCTGGCGTCGCGTGCCAGAAGGTAGGCGTGGAGGGCGAGGGTGACGACGACGAGGACGAAGGGGAGCGCGAGCAGGTGCGGGTGCATGTCGCCCAGAATGAAGCTGAAGGCCGGGAACTCGTCAATGACCTCCTGCGCGTCTCCCCACGGTGTGATGTCGCGGATGGTGCGTGATGCTTGCCACCACCAGAAGAAGCGCTGGGGCTTCCAGCTGTAAGGGGGCTGTGGCGCTTCGCTCAGCCTGCCGATGTCGAGCCACCGCCAGAACGACGCAGGGAACAGCCCCCGCGCGTGCAGGACCTCCAGCAAGCCGACGCCGTTGCCCGTGAGGAGCAGCATCACGGGGGCGATCAGGGGACGCCAGATGGGTTCGGACGGCTCCCGGTCAGCGGGCTGCCGTGGCAGCATGTCGTAGACGATGCTGTAGGCCTGGATCGCCACCAGTGCGAACCACCCGGCGTTTCCCAGGTTGAAGGCGACCGTTGATGAGATCTGCGTGACGCGGGTCACCAGAGCCAAAAGCAGATAGCCGAGATAGTAGTAAGAGATGGCGAACCCCGAGAGCCACGGATCGTGCGGCGGCATCGAGGGGGCACGCAGGGTGGCATTGAGGTAGGCGATCTCCATCCACTTCTCGCCGCCTGCCGTCTGAAGTTGCGGCTGCGTGGCACGGACCAGGGCCCAGCTGACCATCGCGACCGCGAACAGGCCCTCGACCACCAGCACGTGTCGCTTGTGGATCCGCCACCAGGTCCGGATGTCAGCCCACTTACCGCGGTTCAGCAGCAGCCCGGCGGCTAGGACGAGCCCCGCCGAGGTCAGGACGGCAGCGCCGGTATTCGGCCAAAGGTGGAGGATGCCGCCCCACCAAAAGACGACGCCGGTCAGGAGGAGGCCCAACGACTTGGCCGCCGCGTACCCCCGTGAGGGCAGCCGGTGCAGCGCTACAAAGGCCAGCGGCAGGCCCACCATGGCGAAGCCCTGCATGGCCAGATACCACGTCAAGATCGATAGAAGCATAGCGTCAGTCCTGATGCTGGTTGGCCATTACGGCGCGACCGTGATGTGGGGCGCCACGCGCTCGTACGTCGCCGGTCCGATGCCGGGTACGGCGAGTAGATCCTCGACGCGCTCGAACGGCCCTTGAGCCTCGCGATACGCGACGATGTCGCGAGCCCGGGTTGTCCCGATCGCCGGTAGGAGCTGCAATTCATCCTCCGTAGCGGTGTTGATGTTGATGCGCGTGGGCATGGGCGGTTCCCCTGCCGCGTCCTGCGTCGTCGCGCCCCGTGTCGGTACCAGCACGTGCTGGTTGTCGGCGACGAAGGCGGCTAGATTCAGTGCGTCCTGATCGGCATGCTCGGTCATCCCGCCGGCGCCTCGGATAGCATCCGTGATCAAGCTGCCCGGAGGAAGCTCCACGACTTGCGGCTCGACGACAGCGCCGCTGACATAGACACGGATGGGCCAAGGCGTGATCTCGGCGCTCCTTACGTTATCATCCCCAGGCGGACCCTCGTCTGCCGTTGACCGGTCGCTGGACGTGGCACAACGTGGGGCCAGACCATAGGTGCCTATCGCGACGCCCACGATCAGCGTCACCAGTACCGTGATGACGAGCGCGCCGCGGATGCCGGCGCGCGCCTGCGCCCAGGCCTCGACTCGGGCCTTCTCACGCGCCTGTGCGCGTATCTGCGCCGCCTCCAAATGCCGCACCCGCCGCTGCGCCGCGGCACGCGCAGCCTCATGCTCAGTCTGCTTGCTGTCGTGCTCGACCACGGGATCCCTCACCCTCACGTATGTCGGTAGCTGAAGGGTTAGGCCCCTCGGGGCTCCTCGTTGGGCACGTTGTCATCCGCTCGCCGGATGAGCCATTGCCACGGCGTCAGCCGTCGCATCTGCTGGTACAGTGCCTTGAGGTGATCCGCTCTTACCTGCCCGTCGGCCTCAAAATAGCGACGCGATGCCTGTCCAATCCCCCACGTCGTCATCGCCGAGAGGGCGGCGGAGACCAGCCACCCGAGTCCCGGCACAAGCTTAGCCAACTGCTGACCCAGGTAGCGGGAGAGCAAGCTGCCCGCCATCGTCGTCAGGAGCTCGCGGGCGTGGGAGACGGTCATCGAGTGTCCGTACACGGCGGCGATGCGCAGGACCAGGCGCGTCTGCGACGCCAACAGCAAGGGGATATCGAGCCCGGGAATGGGGCTCAAGGCGATCAGGGCATTGACCCAGGCGGTCCGACGGATGATCTGGTTGACCACGTGTTCGCGCACACTCGGCAGCGCCTTGGCCATCGCGACCGCCACCCCCGGCTGCGCCGACAGGATCATCGGGACCAGCTTGTCCACGATACCGTCCCCGTTCTTGGCTGAAATCGGGATAGGGCGCGTCTCGAGGAGCCTCTCGGCGTTCTCCAGGACGTGGGGTAGCTCGCGACGGATCAGGTCCGATTTGTTGAGTGCGACGATGATCGGGATGCCCTGGGCCCGCAGGTGCTCATAGAGGTCCAAGTCCGATTGTCGCACGCCCGCCACCGCATCCAGCAGTAGCAGCGCAAGGTCCGCGTGCGCGATGGCCTCCTCCGCTACCGAGGCCCGATCGACCCCCCAGACCTCGCCGAAACCGGGCGTATCGACGAGCAGGAAGGGGCCGATGGGATGCTCGACCACACCGGTCGTGGTTCCAGGCACCGCACTTGTGGCGGAGAGCTTGTGACCGTGGAGCCGGTTGAAGAGCGTCGACTTCCCGCTGTTGACCGGACCGACGATGACCAGCCGCGAGATGGCTTCGCGCGCCACATCCTGTTCCAGGGCGTGCCAGTCAAGCGCGCGGAGAAGCGTCTGGACGTCCTGCAACTGCCCGGGAAGTCTGAGCACGTTCATCGTGCACAGTGTAGCACGGAACCGCCTCGTGCGCCAAAGAGCGGGCTGCACTCAGGCGAGGAGTGCGAGCCCGATTCTGCCCCGTTCGAGGTCGACGTCGAGCACCTCGACCTCGACGACGTCGCCCACAGCGACCTTGTCGTGAGGGTTGCTGACGTAGTCAGCGCCCATCTGGCTGACGTGGATGAGACCGTTACGCTTGACGCCGATATCCACGAAGGCACCGAAGTCCACGACGTTGCGCACGGTTCCCTTGAGCCGCGTCCCGACATGCAGGTCCTCCATCGCGAGGATGTCGGTACGCAGGACCGGCCCCTCCAGGTCATCCCGCGGATCGCGTCCGGGGCGGACGAGGGCTTCCAGAATGTCGTCGAGCGTAGGGCGTCCGGTGTTCAGCTCCTGAGCCAGCGTGTCGAGATCGAATTCACGGCGCAGGTCGCGCACCGCCTGGGCCAGGTCATCGTGATCGGGTGAGCTGTCGAGGAGCTCCAGCAATGCACGGACGACCTCGTAGCTCTCGGGGTGGATGGGCGTGTGGTCCAGCGGCTCTGCGCTTGTCGGCACGCGGAGGAAGCCGGCGGCTTGCTGAAAGGTCTTGGGGCCGATGCCAGGCAC
Source organism: Anaerolineae bacterium (assembly GCA_040774145.1). Taxonomy (GTDB): domain Bacteria; phylum Chloroflexota; class Anaerolineae; order B4-G1; family SLSP01; genus PWVB01. Next base: position 25,038 of record JAXGUU010000004.1, on the reverse strand, counting down.
GTCCAGTAGGGCTGTGCGGTTGCTGAAGGCGCCGTGATCGTCACGGTACGCAACGATGGCCTCCGCCGCCTTGGGCCCGATGCCGGAGATGTGGCGCAATAGGGCGGGTGAGGCTGTGTTCAGATCGGCGCCGACGTTGTTGACGGCCGATTCTACGACGACGTCGAGCGTCTCGGCAAGGGCCTTTTGGTCGACGTCGTGCTGGTACAATCCGACGCCGATCGCCTTCGGCTCGATCTTCACCAATTCCGCCAGCGGATCCTGCAGGCGACGTGCGATGGAGACCGCACCCCGCAGCGACACGTCCAAGTCGGGTAGCTCCGCCCGTGCGAGCCGCGACGCAGAGTAGACCGAGGCGCCGGCCTCGCTGACGATGGTGTACTTCGTCGCGAGTCCCTCGTCGATCATCTCGGCGACCAGGGCCTCGGTCTCGCGACTGGCGGTGCCGTTGCCGATCGCGATCACCGTAACACCGTGGCGGCGCGTCTGGCTGATCAGCGTGTCCTTCGCTTGCCGGCGATTGCGATCCGGATAGATCGTCCGCGTGTCAAGCACCTTGCCCGTTGCGTCGACTACAGCGACCTTGCACCCCGTCCGGTAGCCGGGATCGATGCCCAGCACGATCTGTTCTCGGAGCGGGGGCTGCAACAGCAGCGAACGTAGGTTCGTCGCGAAGACGCCGATGGCATGGGCGTCGGCCTGCTCGGTGAGCTCCCGGCGGATCTCCCGCTCGATAGCCGGAAAGAGCAGGCGTCCATAGCCGTCTTGGCGCGCCTCGTTAAGGTCGCCGGCAAGGGCACTGCCGGAGTCCGACGGGTAGCGCTGTGCGAGATGTCCCAGGGCCTCCGACTCCGGCAACTCCAACGCGACCTTCAGCACACCCTCGCGCTCGCCGCGATTGAAGGCCAAGATCTGATGGGGTCGAAGCCCGCGCACCGCGCCATAGAAGTCGTAGTAGAGCTGATAGGTGCCGTTGGGGTCCTTGCTGCGATCTGCCGCGGTGATCGCTAGATCGCCACGGCGCTGCGCGAAGCGGCGCATCTCGGCGCGCACCTCAGCGTCATCCGCTATCACCTCAGCGACAATGTCCCGCGAGCCTTGGTAGGCCTCATCGAGGCTGGGGACCTCGTCCCCGACGAAGGGGCGTCCGAGTTCCGCCCGCAAGCCCTCCAGAGGCTGGGCGAGGATGAGATCGGCGAGGGGTTGCAGTCCCTTGTCCCGGGCCACGGTCGCCCGCGTCCGACGCTTGGGACGGTAGGGACGATAGAGATCCTCGAGTCGTTGGAGCGTCTCCGCGCCCACGACGTTGGTCTCGAGTTCAGGCGTCAGAACGCCCTGCTCTGTCAGGCTATGGAGGATGGTCGCGCGTCGCTCCTCCAAGTGGCGCCGATACTCCAGTCGCTCGGCGACACCGCGGAGCTGTTCCTCATCGAGTGAACCTGTTATCTCCTTGCGGTAACGGGCGATGAAGGGAATGGTGTTGCCCTCATCCAGCAGGGTTGCTGCCGCCTGCACGCGCGTGCGGGCGATATCCAGGTCGGCGGCTACTGCGGCGACAAGATTGGGCTCACTCATTGTGCTCCTCTCGATGTGTCTCGTGATCGTCGGATGCAGGGAGGCCTTGGTGGACCTCGCGTGCCGCACGACGTCCGATCTCCACGGCGTAGTTCGTGCCGCGGTCCCAAGGATAGACCTGGCTCATATTGGCCATGTAGAGGTTGGGGATCGGCGTCCTGATCGGCGGGATGACCTGCGACTGATTGACGAAGGGTACCGGCTGCGCGTAGATCTCGGTGAACTTCCAATAGGCCCGAATCCAGTCCCGGTCGAAGGCCGGATTGATGCGTTGGAGCCCGGGCATGAAACGCTCCAGCAGCTGTTCTTCGGGCAGGTCGAAGTACTCGTGGCCCTGGGGCAGATAGTCGCCACAGTAGACGATGCTGTCGCCCCCGTAGTGTGAGCGGTCGATGTAGTTTGTGTGCTCGACCAGGGCCAAGAAGGGGAATCCCTCCTGTTTGGGGATGTTGATCCAGTACTGGTCGGGTGTGAGGGGGTGCTTGAGCGCCAGCACGATGACCACGGCACCCATCGAGACGATCTTGGGCTCGTCGAGCCCGGCGGCGTAGGCCGGCGGCAGCGCGGGTGTGCGCTCCCTCAGCATACGGGGTGAGCAGGTCGCCAGGACGCGGTCATGGAAACGAGGGCCGTCACGGAGTTCGAGCCTGATGCGACCGTCCGCCTCCGGATGGATACCGCGGACGTGATGCTCCAGATGGATCGTGCCGCCCGCTGCGCGCACCTTGTCCGCCAACGCGTCCAGGAATCCCTGGAATCCACCCACGAAATACCCCAACTTGGGCGTCCGGGCGACGATGCGTGCCCAGAACCAGGCCATATTGACCTGCTCGTAATAGGGGCCGAACTTGCCCACGAGAAGGGGCTGCCAGAAGGCCTCGTAGGCGCGCCGGCCCACGGCACGCGAGAGCCACGCGTGAGCCGTGACCTGTTCTAGGGCCTGCCAGTTGGGGTTATAGCGCAGGTACGCCGTTACCAGGCCAACACGCAGGCGATCAAGAAATGGAATTGGACGAAAGGCCAGCACCCGGAGTCCCGTCGCGACCAGATCTGCCAGGTTGGCGAGGGTTTTGCCCAGCGGAAGGCGTTCCAGCCAGGGGCCGACCATAGGCTTGTTGATGGGGTAGAGATGCCCTCCTTTGAAGATCGAGGTCACGGGGCTCTCAAAGAAGACGAGGTCCTGAAGTCCGAGCTCGGCGGCGAAGCCGAGGATATCGTTGTCGCTGGCGAAGATGTGGTGGTAGAAGCGCTCGAGGGGCCATGCCCACGCATCATCCCTGAAACCGGACGCCAACCCGCCGACGTAGGGCCGCGCCTCATAGATGGTGACCCGGTGCCCCGCTTTGAGCAGGTCGTGGGCTGCCGTGAGACCGGTAGCGCCGGCTCCGATGATGCCGATGTCGTGCATATGCGGTCATCCTTGCATGGTGAATGAGCGTGATAGCGATAGAGCGATCGACGAACAGGCGCGTGAGCGTGTAGGCGACTCGCGTTATGCTGCGTGCTGATCTGCCGCCGGATCGAGCGTACCGATGAGTGACCAAGGGCCTGTCCAGGTGATCTTGGCGTGCACGAGTTGCCCTAAGTGGCTCTCGTCACCCTCCGCCTCAATGAAGACAAGGCGGTCGGTCGGCGTGCGCCCAAACCAACGCTGTTTGCGTGCGTGCCGGCCCTCAATCAGCACGTCGACGGTCTGGTGCAGGTAGCGCGCGTTGAGTTCTGCGAGGATCTCAGCCTGCAGGTCATCGAGGGCCTTGCGGCGGCGCTCCTTCTCCTCGTGGGACAGGGCGTCCTCGAATTGGCGGGTCGCCACCGTGAGCGGGCGCGATGAGTAGCGGGCGATGTGGGCCTTGTCGAGTCGCAGCTCCTTGAGGAGGTCATAGGTATTTTCGAACTGCGCCTCGGTCTCACCCGGAAAGCCGACGATGATGTCCGTGGCGATGGAGACCCCGGGGATCAGTTCACGAATCCTGGTCACCAACCGGCGGTAGTCCTCCACGGTGTAGCCGCGTCGCATCCGTGTCAACACCTTGTCGTCCCCGGCTTGGACGGGCACCTCAATATGCGGGCAGACCTTAGGGAGTGAGGCGACGGCTTCCAGCAGGTCATCCTTCATCCAATTGGGGTGGCTGGTGAGGAAGCGGATGCGCTTGAAGCCCTCGATCTCGTGGATGCGGTGCAGGAGCGTGACCAGCGGTGTAGTCGTCGCGCCGGCAAACTCGGGTAGATCATAGCCGTAGCGGTCCACGATCTGGCCCAGCAGCGTGAGTTCCTGAACCCCCTGGGCCGCCAATTGCTCGGCCTCAGCGAGGATCGCATCCATCGGGCGGCTGCGCTCAGCGCCGCGTCGATAGGGGATCACGCAATAGGTACAGGCGTGAGAGCAGCCCAGCACCACCGGCAGGTAGGCGCTGACGGTAACCTCTCTCTCCGACGGAGGGAGGATTGTGTCCGCGCGACCCAGGGCCAGTCGTCGGGCTTCCGCGTCGGCGATCAACGTCTGGGCCTCGCTCAGGTCCCCGCGTGCAGCCAAGTGAGCCCACAGCTCGGTCGGGTCCGAGGGAGGGAGGAAGAGATCGACCCAGGGAAAGCGCTCGGCCAGCGTGGCAGCTTCCTTGACGCCGACCATACAACCCATCAGGGCCAACACACGGTCCGGATGTTGCTCCTTGATCTTCCTGAGCTGGTTGAGCCGCCCGACAGCTTTATCCTCAGGCTGTTGGCGGACGACGCAGGTGTTGAGCACGATCACGTCTGCATCTCGCGCGCGCTCTGCGGGCGTATAGCCCAGCCGCTCGAGACCCGCTGCGACCCGCTGCGAGTCGGCCACGTTCATCTGACAACCGATGGTCCAAATGTGATATTGCATAGCCTCAACGAGCTGCTCTGCAGCCCGCGATCCCCCTCACCGATTAGAAGTAACTGCGGCATTCTACCGCACAGGAGAGGGTGGGTCAAGGTAAGGTGCAGGTTATTACCGGCGTTCCCACTCCTTGGTGGCATCGCGGATCAGCGTCCGGATCTCCGGATGGGGAATCTCCTCGATCTCGTCGTAGATCGTGCCGTCGACGACGAAGGCGATGCCCCGTTCGGGACGGTTTTGCAGCGTGACGGCGTGTCCCTGCAGCTCAGGACGGCGCGCTATCATCTCGTCGAGGATCTCGCCGATCTCGTGGGCCAGGTCGATCGTCGGGAAAGAGGCGCTCGGCACGCCGCGCCGATCCTGGGGGGGAGTCGTCAACGCGGCAAGGAGCATCCGATCGCGCTCGGCATCCGTCGGTCGGCGATCTGTGAGCGGCGTCTTCGGCCCTGTCGATGCGGATGTGGCGGCGCTCGAACTCGCAGGCGATGGTCGTTGGTAGCCCGCAAAGGCAGCCAGCGCGCGCAGGGCGGCGAGAGCCTCGGCCCGTGTCGCCGGGTCGGGCACGCTCTCCAACGAGGCATAGGGCTTGCCGTGGACGCGGATCTCCCATGCCTCCTGGCTCCGGCGTCGGATGCTGAGAACCTCCTCTGCGGCCTGCGGCTGGGCGGCGCGCATCTCTTGGTCCTCTTGGGGGCGTGTCGCGGTCCAGATGAGCCAGATCACGGCTATGACGGCACCGATCCCGAGCAGGATCAGGATGGGCAGAATCAGGGCGCTGAGTACGGTCACGTTCGACATCATCACCTCCTGTTAACGCTTCTGCAGGTGGCCGACTAGGTGGACCCGGCGGGTAGATGGGAGCAGCAGCTCGGCCACGACGGCAAGTATAAAGGTGATCCGGTTCCACGCGAAATAGGACGGATCATCGACCCAAGTGATCTCCACGGGTTGCAGGCCGGCACGGGCACCGAGCCGGCTGATCGCCTCGATCGTGTTCGCGCGATAGGCCACCGGAAAGGTGTCGGCGCTGCCGCGCCCATAGAAACGGCTCACGACCTGCTGCTGGAGCTTATGCAGCGACGCTATCGCCGCGCTTAAGCCTGGTAGAGGATGGGCGGCGTTGGGCGTGAGGAAGAAGAGGCTGCCGCCCGATTGCATCACCCGTGCGATCTCGCTGAACGTCGCCGCCGGACGAGGTAGATGCTCCAAGACCCAAGATGTGATGACGATGTCGAAGGTCTCCGAGGCGAAGGGGAGCCTCTCGGAACCGGCACAAGCCCGCCCTAAGTTGCGAGCGCGATGCTCTTGCAGCGACAAGAGATCGGGATCGACGCCGAACCACCTGGTCATCTGCTCTCCTGCTCCGCCCTGCGGGCCGAGGCGCTCAACGATGCCGCCGCGTCCACAGCCCAGGTCCAGGACCCGGCTGGACGGCCTCAGGGCAGCCGCCACATGGCGCTCGAAGCGCGCCGTCGCCGGCATCCACCCCGGTCTCAGCGCGGCATAGCGCCGTCGATAGAACTCCATACGATGCGATTCGGGCATGACCCCATTGTAGCCCAGCCCGGTGCATTTCCCAAGGATGGCTAACGATGCTAAGATACCCGCAGGCAGTGCCGGTCCTCGCTCGCTGGGCTCGTTCCTTAGCTGAATCGTCGCTACGAAAGGGGGATCCTATGGTGGTCAGAGCAGGCGGACCTGATCTTTGGTACAAGGACGCTGTCTTCTACGAGGTCTCTGTGCGGGCGTTTGCCGACAGCAATGACGATGGCATCGGTGATCTGGCGGGAATCACCTCCAAGCTCGATTATCTCGCCGCCCTGGGTATCGACGCGATCTGGATGCTCCCCATCTTTCCCTCGCCGCTGCGTGACGATGGCTATGACGTCGCTGACTACCGCTCCATACATCCTGATTACGGTACGCTGGACGATTACCGACGCCTCGTCACCGAAGCCCACAGCCGTGGCCTTCGCGTCGTGGTTGAGCTCGTTCCCAACCACACGTCGGATCAGCACCCGTGGTTCCAGGCCTCGCGCGACCCCTCGCACCCCGAGCACGAACGCTATCGCGATTGGTATGTGTGGAGCGATACGGACGAACCCTATAGCGATACGCGCATCATCTTCCTCGATTCCGAGCCCTCCAACTGGACCTACGACGAGCTACGGGGCCAGTATTTCTGGCATCGTTTCTTCCACCACCAGCCGGATCTCAACTTTGACAACTCCGAGGTCCAGCGCGAGATGCTGCGCATCGTGCAGTTCTGGATCGATGAGGGCGCCGATGCACTGCGCATTGACGCGCCGCCCTATCTGTTTGAGCGCGAGGGCACCAACTGCGAGAACCTGCCCGAGACGCACGCCTACCTCAAGCGGCTGCGGGCCTTCGTCGACGCCTATGCGCCGGGCACGATGCTGCTCTCCGAGGCCAACCAGTGGCCCGAGGATGTGCGGGATTACTTCGGCGACGGCGACGAGATGCATATGAATTTCCATTTCCCGCTCATGCCCCGCATCTTTATGGCTCTCGCTAAGCAGAGTCGCGCGCCCATCGAGGAGATCATGGCCCGCACGCCGCCGCTGCCCGATGTCTGCCAGTGGGGGACCTTCCTTCGTTGCCACGACGAGCTGACTTTGGAGATGGTGACGCCCGAGGAACGCGCCTTTATGTGGGACTTCTATGCCCCCGAGCCGCGGATGCGGCTGAATCTGGGCATACGCCGCCGGTTAGCACCGCTGCTCGAGAACGATCAGGCGCGTATCCGCTGTGCTAACTCCATCCTGTTGACCTTTATCGGCTCGCCCTTCCTCTACTATGGCGATGAGATCGGTATGGGTGACAACATCTGGTTGAAGGATCGCAACGGGGTCCGCACGCCGATGCAGTGGAGCGCGGAACCCAACGCGGGCTTCACCGGGAGAGACGTTCCGCCGGAACGTCTCTACGAGCCCGTCATCGAGAGCGAGACCTTCGGCTATACCAAGGTCAACGTCGCGGCACAGGCGGCAGATCCCGAGTCGCTGCTCAACTGGACGCGCGAGGTCCTGGCATTGCGCAAGCAGCATCCCGTCTTCGGGCACGGTGACCTGACCTTGCTTGACCCTGAGAACACGGCGGTGCTCGCCTATGTGCGGACTCACGCCGATGAGACGGTGTTGGTGGTCAACAACCTGGCGCCGACAGCACAGGAGGTCACCCTTGACCTGAGGGCCTCCGCCGGTCGGACGCTGACGGACCTCTTCACCGGTACGACACTTGAGGTACCTGCGTCCGGCATCTGGACGCTCTCATTGGAGCGCTACGGCTTCCGCTGGCTGCGTTTCAACGGCTAGGGCACAGCCGATGGCGTGTTGAGTAGAGTGCATCCAAGCCCGGCACACAGGCGGGCTTGGATGCTGTTTGTCCCTGTCATAGACTAAGTTTGGAGGCAACCGGACTATGCAAGGTGTGATTCTGGCGGCGGGGAAGGGTTCCCGTCTGCATCCCATCACCATCGATCGCTCCAAGGCGATGCTGCCGATCCTCGGCAAGCCCATCGTCGAGCGCGTCCTGGAACTGTTGCTGGTCAACGGTATCCATGACTTCATCCTCGTGGTCAGCCCGACCGACCGCGACATCACCCGCTACTTCAACCGCGAATCGACCATCGAGGCCGATATCCGCTTCGTCTACCAGCCCGAACGTCAGGGGATGGCCAACGCATTGGCGTGTGCGGCGCCGCTGATCACCGAGGACTTTGTGCTCTCGGCGTGTGACAACCTGGTCCCCAGCGCCGAGGTGGGGCGTCTGGTCTCTGCCATGCGCGGTGATGACGAGCGCATGGATGGATCATCACCCAGTGGCGTATTGACGCTGCTGCCGGTGGATCCGGAGCGATTGGGCACGATGGCGCTCGTGGAGATGGAGGGCCCGTGGATCACGCATATCGTGGAGAAGGCGAGACCCGGCGAGGTGCGCTCGAATATGTCGAGCCTGCCGCTCTACGCCTTTTCGCGGAGGATCATCGACTACCTGCCTGAGGTGCCTCTGTCGCCGCGTGGTGAGTACGAGCTTCAGGATGCGATTCAGTTGCTCATCCGGCGGGAGGGGCGGGTTGGGGGGCTCGTCATCAACCGCCGCCTGACGCTCACCAATGCCGCTGATCTGCTGGCGCTCAACCGTGAGTACCTGATCCACGGCGGCGATCGCCCGCAGCTCGCACCGACCGCGGTCGGGCCGGGCACCCAACTCATCACCCCGCTGCACATCGGGGCCCGGGTCGTGATCGGCAAGGACTGCATCATCGGCCCCAACGTCTACATCGAGCGCGACTGCCGGCTAGGCGACGGGGTGACCGTGCGCGACGCGATTGTGCTGCGTGGTGCGGAGGTGCCCGATGGAGCCACCATCGTTAACGAGGTGGTGGCGTAGCTAGTCCACGGGATAGATCTCGCTGAGACGATCCCCGTGCAGGGCCCACACGCTGCTACGCCGGGAGCCGACTCACCGAGCTGATCCGGTGAGTCGGCTCCCGGACTTCTGAAGGGACGCTAACGCGCCCGGTGGGGCACCACGATGTTGCCGCCCCCTATCTCCTGCGCGTTGTCGGTTGCCGGGCGAGGCAGGGCCATGCCGTTCGCGACCTCGATCCAGAACCGGTCTGTGCCATCACCCGGCGCGTCGCGATCCTCCACGTAGACCATGAAGGTGTAGTTGCCGATGGGCTCGGGCCATCCCGGCTCCTGGTACGTGCACTTGCCGCTGAAGGATGCCCAACCCATCGTACGTTCCGGTCCTCGCCCAACGCCAGGCCATCGAGCGCATTGCTCTTTACCCGGTAGATGCTGTCATCCTCCAGGTGGCGAATCAGGAGCAGACTGCCCTGCAGATTCTTGCCGGCCTTGTTGTACTTCATCGTGTATCCGAAGGTGGTCCGGTCGCCGCGATAGCCGGTCTCGGGATCGTCCGTACCCGGCCAGAAGAACCAGCCGCCGCCGGTGGTGAAGCCGAGGCTGGGATCGTAGACGACCAGGACATCCTCGCCCGATCCGACGTAATGGTCGCCGGTCACCGTGACCTCCACCGTATAGGTGTTCACCGGCACCTCGCTGAAGGTGAAGGTGACGCATTTGGCGCCCTCCTCGGTGGTCGTCACAGTCTCCGTTCCCGCAACGGAGCCGCCAGGCCCTACCGGTACCAGGCTCATTGCCACCTGAGCGAGGTCGAGGTCCCCGAGAGATGCCGCGTGCCGCTCGCTGACGCACGCCCGCAGGGTGAACTCGGGCGATGTGCCGCCCGGCGCCGCCACCTGCACGGCGACCGGGTTCTCGCTATCGAAGTCCACCGCCGTCTCCTCCGGCACCACGACCAAGGTCGCGGTGCGCTCTCCGGTTTCGCCATCTTTGTCCGTGACCGATAGCTTCAGCTCATAGGTCCCGGCGCCCTCCAGCACGGCGCCGGAGAGCGTCCACGCGCAGGTCTGCGTCCCCTCTGCCACGCTGCAGGCGCCCTCATCCAGGCTGAGGTGCCCGGGTGCGCCCGGAGAGAAGTCGCTCCCATCAGAGCTCGAGCTCAGGATCGCCTCCAAGGTATCTGATGCCACATCGGTGGCGGTGAAGACGATGGGGGCGACGAGCTCGCTGTAGTGGACCGTCTGGGTCATCGGTTCCACCGTCACCACCGGCGGGAGATTCCCGACCGTCACCCGCAAGCTGTCGAAGGCCGTCGAGCCGCGCTGATCATCGATCGTCACCGTCACAGTATAGACGCCGTTGTCGCCATAGGCGTGGTTGCCTGTGATGGTGAGGGCCGTGCTGTCCACGTCACCGGTCGTGCTTGTGCCGTCTCCCCAGTCGAAGGCGGCGATGTGGGTCACGTCCGAGCGCCCATCAAGGAAGGTCGCCGTCAGGGTGATGGGCTCGCCCTCGTTGGCTATCTGATCCTCACCCGCGTTCACCGAGAGGGCCAGGATGGTCACCAGCGTGGTCGTGTGCACGGTCGAGGCGCTGTTGGTCGCCGTGACCGTTGCGGTATAGGCACCGTGCTCTCCGTAAGCGTGGGTCACATTCTGTCCCACGTCCGCCATCCCAGCCCCGAAGCCGCTGAAGGTATCCAGGCGGGTGCCGGCGCCTGGGGGCAGGTTGCCCTCGAGCCCCCAGGTGCCGTCGGGATTCTGGATCGCGCGCGGCAAGCCCTCGACTTGTCCGTAGCTCGACAGATCGGTGACCATCCGAACGTGCGCATCGTATCCCTCACTGACCTCCGGCATCGTGAGCTCCACGACCTGCCGAACCGGGAGCCCGGCAGCGTTGACCCACAACTCGCCGCGGCCCGAAAGCTGCTGCAGCGTGGGCATCGGTTTCACGGTCAGGCCCTCCGGGGCTCCCGGCTGCGCTCGCAAAGCAGCCTCGGCCTCCCGTCGCACGTGCTCGGCGTAGGCCGGGCCGCTGATCACGAAGCCGATACGCATGAGCTGGGGATGGCCTTCTGGGGGTCGAGCAGCGTCGCGTTCTCCGCCCCGGCAAGATAGGCCAGCACGTCGTTGCTCTGACCGGTGAGGTTGATCGCGCTCTCCACCGGCTTGACCTCGCCGTCCTGGAGCAGGAACGACTGCCCGCCGTCCTGCAGGAGGGTCACAGTGGCGCTGCCTGCCCCGCCTTGCCCCCGCAACTCGCTGTAGGCCTGATCGGGCAGGACGACCGCACCGTCGAGGGCGAGGTTGAGCGAGGTGTCCCCCTGGCCTAGCATCGCCGCCGTCAGCCGCGGGACGAGCCGTTGGTCGATGTCCGCGACAAAACGGTAACTGCCGGTCTCCTCCGCGTTGCGCCACGCCCGCTCGAGCAGAGCGGCAGGCGACGGATCATCGGCACGGACTACCAGGTGACCCGAGGGTATGAACAGCATCGCCACAAGGCACAAAACGGCAACTCGACGATCAGCCGCGTCCCCGCACCGGGTGCCGACGCCACGGTCAAGCTGCCGCCCAACATTTCGGCACGTTCGCGCATAAAACGCAGGCCCAGATGGTTCCCGCAGGTTGTGGCGATCTGGTGTGGGTCAAAGCCGACCCCGTTGTCCTCGATGCGGAGGCGCGCGAGAGATCCTTCCGTTTCGAAAGTGACCCGTACGGTGCCCGCTCTGCCATGCTTGTGAGCGTTGGAGAGACCTTCCTGCACGATGCGCAACAGGTGCTGCTGAGCCGCCGGATCGAACTCGCGCCCCTCCAGTCCCGACGCCACCACGAGGTCGGTCCGGATATTGTAGTTCCGGCAATAGCCATCCAGATAGCGGCGCACCGTGGCGAAGAAGGGTTGCTCTTCGGACGGGGTCACCCGCAAGTTGAGGATCTCGCCGCGCAGGTCGGCGTGCGCCTCATCCATGATGCGGCTCAGGCGCGCCGGCTGCTGTTCTGCCCTGGCCAGGTGTGTGGCGGCATCCCGGTCCCGCCCCGCGGAGAGGGCCGCTTGCCCGTCCGCGAGGGTGATCCCGACGGCCTCCAGTTGGTAGCCTGCGTAGCCCAGTACCTGCCCTGTGCTGTCGTGCAGCTCGCGTGCCAGCTGCTCCCGCTCGGCAAGCATCGCCAGCGCCCGCTGTTGGCGCACAACCTGGGCCTCGGCCTCGCGCTGCTCGGTGACGTCGTGCAGCATCACGAGCCTGCCGGCAACCATCTCGCGCCAGTCTTGGAGCAGCGAAATCGACATCCGGTAGTGATGCCCGCCACCCACCGGCCCCGCCGAGTCGCCGGCGGTGCGGTACTCTACCACCGTCTCACCGGAACCGGCGGGCGGCTCATCGGGATACGCCGGCAGCAACTCCCGTATCGCACGTCGCTTAGCTCTCCTGAGGGTCGTGCCAAGTATCGCTTTCGCCTCCGGGTTCAGGCCGGCGATCCGCACCTCCGGGTCCAGCACGAGCATCCCCACCGGCAGTTGCTCCATTGCCCTTCGGCGCGCCAGCGGGACCGGGTCGAAGACGCGAAAGCCGAACAGGGCGATGACGTGGATGCCGAGCGTTCACGGTATAACAAGCGCTGTGCTGACCCGTCGGGAATCGATCAGGTGCGCCACGCTGCCCGCATACAGGGCCCGGCCCGCGATGGAGCCGACGATGATGATGGCTGCAGGCCAGCGGTGCTGCGGCGATTGCCGGAAGAGCCAGACATAGACCGCTAACTGGATGGCAAAGAGGGCCTACATGTAGCCCAGAAAGGCCCAGCCCAGCGGCGTCAACTGCGGGAAGAACCGTCCATCCAGGGTGAGACTGCGCCACATCAGGTGCACGACGTGGTCGGTGGCCAGAACGACCCAGAGCAGGAGCGGCATGATCGACAGCAGCAGGAGTGTGCGGCGCTTGATCTAGCGCCCGGGCCAGGTGTAGTCCAGCGCAAAGCAGAACATAGCGCCGGCGAGAGGTAGCGCTGAGCTTGTCTGGAGTTTGTGCCAGAAGATCCTCACGGCGACATCCACGGTAGCGATCATCATCAGATCGCTGATGACCCAGATGACGGCAAACGCGCTGGCGATGCCGAGGGGCACGGCGCCCGGCAGGCTGCGCCGGTGCCGGCAATAGGCGGAGAGCGCAAGCAAGCACGGGAGAGTTACCAGAGGCACCCAAACCGTGGGCGAGTACGTGTATGTCCACAGCATGCGAGGACTCCCTTCCGCGACAACCTATGATGTCAGCAGCCGGATCGCGGATCACATGGCCGGATCGAAGACAGGGCTTCTTCGTACACCTCTTCTTCATTGTACAATGATGGTATGAAGGCGCAATCGCTCGCTTGATACCGAATGCGTTTCGATTCTGTGATCGTCACCGGCTGCTCTAGCGTTCTAACTCTCCCAACTGCAACCACGCCTCGTGGCTGATGCGCGTCAGCCCGAGTTCGGTCCCCAGCCAGAGATCGCCTCGGCTGTCCTGCAGCATGGCTTTGACCTCCCAGCCCGCCATCCCCTCCTCGGGCGTGAGGATCTGCCAGCCGTCCGGATCCATGCGTAGGATCCCGTTGTACTCCGACCCTACCCAGACGATGCCGGCAGCATCCTGGTAGAGATAACGCACCTTGGCGCCGGCTAGGCCATCGTCCGTCGTCAGTGTGCGCCAGTTGGTCCCATCGTAGATGGCGAGTCCGCCGTAAGCGCTGAAGCCTGTGCCGAACCAGAGGTCTCCCCCGTCGTCCTCCAGCATCGTGTTGAGCATCGGGTGCGGGAGATGCGCGTCGACGTCGAGCGCGCGCCATGCCCCGTTCTCGTAGACCGAGATGCCGCCCTGATAGACGAAACCGGCCCCTGCCCAGATCCGTCCCCGGCTGTCCTCGAAGAGGTAGGAGACCGCCGGGTCGCTCTGCGGCGTCTCGACCCGCTCCCAGCCGCCGCCCGCATAGCGCGCCAATCCCTGCTCGGTGCCTGCCCAGAGCGTACCATCGCGACTCGACAACAGGGCCAGCGCTCGACCGCCCGGGACGCCGTCGGCGTCCGTGAAGGTCTGCCATCGCTCACCGTCATAGCGGCTCACACCGTCGAGATGGGCCACCCACACGGCTCCGTCGGACGAGGTCACCATATCGGCAACGTATCTGAGGGAGGAGCCCTCACCTTCTCGCGGCAGTGGACCGATCACCGTCCCCTGGTCGGGATCCAGCGCCACGAGACCATCTCGCCCACCGCTCCATATCTGGCCTTGGACCTCGACGAGGGCCATCACGTCGTTGGGCGGGGTCAGGCGCAACCATCCCTCCGGGAGCTTGGGCTGGGGCCAGAAGCGGCGAGCCACCAGGCCCAGCATCACCGTGATCGCGATACCGATGATGAAGTAGAGGGTCTGCAGTCTCCGCGATCGAGCCGGCGTGCCGGTGCCCGGAAAGGGAGGTCGTTGGTCAGTCGCCATGCACAGCCCCCTCCCCGCGTCGACGCTTCGCCTGCATGGGTTGGGGCGTTTGGAGTCGGCCCTGGGCCATCATGATGACGTGGCTAGCCGGCATCGCCGTTCGCAGATGCTCGGTCTCATCGTGGTCATGGGTGACGTAGACCAAGGTGCACGCGTCGTTCCGGACCTGCTCAAGGATTATCGTGAGCATGCGGGCTTTCAGATCAGGGTCCACGTGGGTCAGGGGCTCGTCCAGCAACAGCCGCTGGGGGTGGGTCACGAGTGTGCGGGCGATGGAGACGCGACGGGCCTCTCCGCCCGAGAGCTGGTTGGGATAGCGGTGTGTCAGATCGGTGAGGCCAAGGGCAGCCAAGATCCCATCTATGCGTGGTGCGATCTCGCGACGGGGATGTCCCAACAGGCCAAAGGCCACGTTCCTGAAGACGGTCATATGGGGCCAGAGGGCTGCATCCTGGAAGACAAAGCCCAGTCCACGCTCATAGGGCGGTCGCAGGCTATCGGGGCTGCTGACCCGTTCGCCGGCGATCGTGATCTCGCCCGTCGTCGGTGGCTCAAGCCCGGCGATCAGCCGCAGCAGCGTCGTCTTTCCGCTGCCCGAGGGTCCCTGGAGGATCGTGACGCTACCTCGTGGTAGCTCCAGGGACACGTCCTGCAGGGCGAACGAGGCGCCATAGGCTTTGGATACATCGCGGATGGTGATCACAGCGTCGTACTTTCCGGATGTGGGGAGTGCGAGCGCCTGGTGAGGTGTGCCCAGATCGTCAGAACCCCCACCGCGAGCGTGCCGAACGCCAGGACGAGGGCCGTCGGCACGAGCGTCAGTCCGGCGACGGTGTCCGAGGCGCCGTAGTGCAGGAAGTTGTAGATTCGCATGGTCAAGGTCGCCTGACCTGGTGCGGCGACGAGGAGTGTGGCGCTCAGCTCGCCCAGGGTCAGGCAGCAGACCAGGGTTGCGGCGGCGATCATCCCCGGGGCGAGCAGGGGAATCCGGATGAGGAGCCAGGTTCGGATCCGGTTAGGCTGCAGCAGCATAGCGGCCTCGATCAAAGCCGGGTTGATGCGCCGCAGGCTCGCGATCAGCACCAACGCCGCCAGCGCGGCATAGCGTGCGACGGCGGCGAGGACCGGCATCAGGGCACTCCCGTAGACGCCGAGCGGCAGGAGGCGCGTCCAAATGGTGATGAGGCCAATGCCGACCAGGGGGCCAGGCACCGCCGGCGGTAGGGTGATCGCCAGCCACCAGAGCCCGCGTGAGCGTCGGGGATGCAGCGCTGCTTGGGCGGCGGCATAGCCTAGCGGCAGGCTGAGCAGTCCCGCGAGCACCGCGACCCGAAGTGAGTAGCCGATGTCGCTACGCGCGGCAAGCAGCGTGGCCCGTAAGTGCTGCCGGTTGCTCAGCTGAAGGATGAGGCCGGCGAGGGGGAGGGCGGCGCCCAGCCCGAGCGTCGCCGCCGCACCCTTCTGGAGGATGGGTAGTAGGGCGATCCCCCGGGAATCGCGCTGTGAGCCGTCCGGCAGGATGGGACGTTGACGATATCGGGTAGGGTTCAGCGCCGCCGGCCTCAGCCCTGCCTGCGAGAAGAGGATCGCGCCGATGGTCGTGACCAGCAGCGGAAGCGCGACGACGAGGGTACGCCCCGGTTGATGATGCACGGAGAAGTCGGCGAAGATATCCAAGGCGTAGACGTTGAGCTGGTAGAGTGAGGGGATCGCGTAGTCGACCAGGCTGAGCAGAAAGGTCAACCCACCCCCCGCCAGCAGTAACGGCATCATCAGGGGCAGGATCAGGTGTCCCAGGACGCGATCGTCACGCTGCACCAGGCGTCCGGCTTCGATCAGGATCGGGTCGACGGAGGCTAGCGCGACCAGGGCGAGTCCCGTGGCCAACGGCGTCAACCACATCACCTGGACCCACCATGCGGCGGGCCAACCGCGCAGCAGGAGGGGGCTGACGCCGCCGCGTCCGAGGGTGCGGTTCAGTTGGTTGAAGAGCCACGACCACGCCATCGCGTGGGTCATTGGGGGAAGGGGGATCAAGAGGAGGAAGAACCAGCGCAGGCCGGACCACCAACCGCGCCGCCACCGATCAAGCTGTAGAGCTGCCAGGGTGCCGATGGTCGTGCTGCCCGCGGCCACGGCGGCGGCCAACACGACGCTGCGCCACCAGAGGGCTAACCGGCGATCGCTGACCAGCAGCGTTCCGAGCCCTTCGGTGGGCGGCATCTTGAGGAGCTCGATGACAAGCGCTATGAGGGGGCCGGTGACGAGGACACCGTAGGCCAGCGCCATCAGCCCGCGACCGAGGACGTGCCTGGTTGACGTGGCGTTCTTCATCAGCGATGAGCTGGCCCTCATAGGGGTGTTCAGCGGACGAAGAGGTCCGTCAGATCGTTCTTGGAGGGGAGCATCTGCTCGTAGACCGCGGCGAGGTTCACCTCCATGCCGCGGATGGTCACGCCGTCGAGACAGGCTGCGGTGGTCGAGGTCTCGCCGAGGGCGACGTGACTCCATCCCGACGTCATCAGCAGCTCGGCGACCTCATCGCTGAGCAGGAAGTCGATCAGCTGTTTTCCGTTGTCGGGATGGGGGCCACCCTTGATGAGGGCCAGGGTGTTGGGAATGATCAAGGTGCCTAGTTCGCCGGCAGCCTGATCGGGCAACACGACCGCCACCGGTGCACCGGCGTCGACGGCACTGCATGCGTCGTCGGTGTCGGTGAGACCGTAGGCCAGCCGTCCCTCAGCCACCATATCACGAACAACGGAGTTGCCGTCGACGATCTGGACGCCGTGGTTCATCAATTGCTCAAAGAAGGTATGTCCTCGCTCCGCCCCCCAGGTGGCGTAGAGCGCGGCGGCGTGCGTGGCCGTGGTGCCGAAGAGGGGATGGGCGATGGCCGTCTGCTCTCCCGGCCATGCTGCGCTCAACAGATCGTGGATCGAGCGGGGCATGCGCTCCTCAGGGACCAGGTCGGTGTTGACGATGAAGACACGTGCCCGTCCGGCGAAGCCGGACCAGTGGCCCTGGGGATCCTGATAGCTCACCGGTAGATCCGTTGCGTTAGGCGATCGGTAGGGTTCGAGTACGCCCTCCTCCTGTAGCACGATGGTCTGGGCAAACTCGCCGCTCCAGAAGACGTCGGCGAGTGGGGCGCTCTTCTCGGCGATCAGCCGGTTGACCAGCCCCGTGGTCTTGGTGGCCTCCACATCGTAGACCGGTAAGACCGTGATGCCCGTCTCCTGCTCGAAACGTTCAAGGATCGGTTCGGAGAAGACCTGATCCACCGAGGTATAGATGACGACGGTCTGCGCCTGCGGGCGACATCCGACCAGCGTTGCGACGAACAGAGCGACGATGACCAAGAACGAGAACGGGTGGGTGCGCCGTATCATGAATGTGTAGACCCCCTCATCGTGGCATAGCGGACCGAGATCATGGGTTCAGCGTATAGGTGAGGCCCTCGGACGGCACGATGACTCCCCATTGCTCATCGAGTAGGTTCTCGCTACAGTCCTCGGCCCGCATATCGACCGTCTCACCGGATGTGATCCAGAAGGTAGCCGAGTCGCCGGGGTCAATCCAGCCGAGGTCCCACAGCCAGTCCTCGCCCCAGCTATCACTGGAGGAGGGGCTGATGTAGAGGTAACAGACGGCGACGTTGAGGTTGTTGACGACATCCAGCGGGACCTGCTCGCCTGAGGGCAGGGGAACGATACCGCTGATGGGTTGCGTGGGCACAGCCGTCGGCTGCAGGGCCGGAAGGATCCTGGGCAGCACCACGACACCACCGACGATGACGCCGCCGCAAACGAGGAGAGCCACGATAACGATCACGGCGATGAGACAACCGCTGGTTTTCTTCTTGGCGGGTGGCGCTACCTGCGCGTTGTAGCTGGGCTGGATCACCGGTTGTGGCGGCGGGTTATACGTTGGAGCCGGTTGCTGAGGGGGCGCGCTATAGGAATGAGGCGCCGGTTGCTGGATGGCGGGTCCACCACCTGCCGGCGGTGCCACTGGCGGTGGCCCGGGCATCGGTGGTGGGGCCGGAGTTTGGCCGGCTGCTGCTTTGTCCTGGGCTGTCAAGCGGCGGCCACATGATCCGCAGAAGGCATCGTCGTGGGTGATGGGCGCTTGGCATGACGGGCATTTCATCGACTGAAGCTCCTTGTGCTAGATGACTGGGGTTATGAGATCGGACTGCCGCAATGTGCGCAGAACTTCGCCGTGGGTCTGAGTGGATGCCCGCACTCTCGGCAGAACTTCGGCTGCGGGCGCGTCTCTTCAGCTTCAACCTCCTGTTCATCGCTCGGTGCCGGCTGTTCTGCTAACAACGCCTGCTCATCCTCTTCGACCTGGTCGGCTTCCTCGTCGAGTGCCGCCAAGAACTCCGCAAAGCTACGTTCGCTCATGGATTACTCCGCGTATTCGCTGGGTACAATCAGGTTCTCTAGGTCGACCTGGCCCTCTGTGGCAGCCTCGAAGGCCAGGGCTGCGGCAATAATGACATCATACTGGAAGGCAATGATATCGGGCATCGTGCCCAGCCAACTCACAGCGGGCCGTAGCAGCGCCCCGATCCACTCCGCGCCCTGAGCTGCCGCGAAGGCGGTGGGCACGGCGGCGGCACCGAAGCCGGTGAAGATCGCCAACACGCCGCCGAGGCGCAGGCCCCAGGCCACCGCCCAGGTGAGCCACTCGATGGCGCCATCCCAATCTTGGAACGTCGAGTTCTCCATGAATCGTCCTGCCGACCACACGTAATCGGTGCCCTGAGCGTTGGCTGCGGCAAAGCCCTGCTCGTACTGTACCATCGGGCCGGCGAGCTGCGACCAGATACTTCTCAGGGTACTGACATGGAGGTGCTCAGGCGCGGGCTGGGTCAGACGTCGAGCATCGAGGGCTTTGCGGCAGAGGCTGGTGAAGGCGGCACTGGCCTGTTGGCGCTGCAAGCTTCGTTCCTTCTGATAGCTGCCCGCGGCTTTGGTCAGGATCTGCTGTCGGACGGCCTGCATCTGAGCGGGTGAGCCGTTCTGCCCCATCGCGACGATCGTGCGGGGCTTGAGCACCTCGGGTATCTGCTCGGTCGATTTGGGAAAGTCGAAGAAGGCCGGGTTGATCCCGTTGGCGAGGGCTGTGGATTTGCCGCGCCCCCGGACCTCGCTGTTGATACACGAGCGCACCCACTGATGGCTGTTCATAAAGTCGATCATCGCGTTGAGGATGCTCATCATATAGCCGACCACCGTGTCGACGCAGATCGCGAGCAGATTCTCGGCCATCGCGAGCCCGGGGATCCACTCGCGGGCCAGATCGTGCAGCCAGAGGATCTGCGCCAGCGACCAGTCCATAAACCACCAGAGCGGCGAGAAGAACCCCTGATAGTGTTCCCATGCCATGTTCTGATAGCGGATGGCCTCGGCAGCGGCCTTGGCCTTTTGAGCCTGTTCGTGGACTTGCTTCATGCGGCTGCCCAGGGGGCCTTTCTCCAGCAGATCCTGGTAGGTCTGTTTGTTCAGGTCGATCAGGACCTCGGTTTGGATAGCCTGGGCGTGTTCGGTTAGTGCTGCGGAGAGGCGTTCTAACCCTCGTCGTGTCTGCTCCGGGGTGCCGGGCGGCAGCTCAGCCAGCATCTGCCGCACCTGTGCGTTCATCGCCATCGTCTGCCCGGTGTCGCGACTCGTCATCTGCTGCAGGTCACTGATCAGGCTGCGGAGCTGAGGGTCGTTGGGCAGGTTGGTGGCCCGCTCTTTGATGTTGTCGAGGAAGGCCCTCTCGGTTGCCTGCCCGGCATTCTGCTTGATCTCCTGGGAGATGGTGATGTTGGCTTGAACGTCGACCAGTTCCTTCTTCTGTCGCACCAGTTGCTCATAGAGCGCGTCGCGCTGTCGCATGAGCAGCTGCGCCTGGCTCGAGACGGTATCCATCTGGCGCAATACTTCGGGTGTCGGGTTGGAGATGTCCTTGGGCCAGCGGGCCCACGCATCCGCGATCTGCTTATCGAGCGACCCCAGGCCTTCGCGCGAGGCCCTGACCCCCTGCTCGACAAGCTCACGCTGCTGTGCGAGCTCGCGGATCGACTTCTCTGAGAGTTCCTCCACCATCTCCTTCGTGGAGCCTTTGAGGGCCGTCTTGGCGTTCTGAGACGCGGATTTGAAGACCAGATCGAGGACATCGAAGAGGGCGAAGATGAGCTCCACCGCGAAGTTGACCATGTTATCGAGGAAGCGCTTGAAGGCCTCGTCGAAGAGCCCCAGCCCTTTGTTGAACATCTCACTGGCCTGATCCATGAACTCGATGAAGCTTGCGGTATTCAGGATCCAGGTGTTCAGGTCCATGCGGCGATCGATGAGCTCCTGCTCCGGTCGCTCCGCAAGGTGGTCGAGACAATCCCGGACGTAGGCGGTGGCGTCGCCGGGCACCTCTTTAGCCAGGCGTGCACCGATCTTGCGTGAGCCCTTGAGGAGACGGCGAAACTGGCGCGCCCAACCCAGGCTCGGTGCGATCCACGGGGTGATGACAAGTTCCCCGCCGGCGCCGGCGGGCGCATCTCCCTGCTGGCTTGCCGGGATCTCAAATGTGTATCCCCGACGAACGTCATCCCATTTGCCCTGGATGAGCTGGTCATTACCGCGATCTAGGACGCATTCGCTGGCGCTCTCGATGACCTTGGTGGAGAGGATATCCTCTTGGCCCTCGTCGGTAAGGCGTCCTTTGGGCTGCAGGACAAGCGTTCCGCCCCAGTCGCCAAGCGCCTGAAGCGCGTCTTTGTTCACCCCCTCCACCGTGTTGAGGTCGATGACCTCTGTGTCGTCCCAGAGTTGCTTGCGGAAGGTCAGGTTCCAGATCTGCGGGATCTGCACCACGACCTCGGCGATGCCTTCGACGGGCGGGCCGGGCTGGGTGTCTGCACCCGTACCCCGACCGGGGTCGGGCAGGAGGGTGACCTTGAGTTTGAAGCGGCTGTTCGCCGCCAGGATCTGCCCGATACGCGGATCGTCGTCGTTGAGGCGCAGGTGGATCCTGGCGACATCTCCCTCCTCGATCTGCGCGACGATCTCGGTCTCCTCGAGCAGCAGGACGCTGTTAGTCAGCGCGGGATAGCTGCTGCCCGGCGCATCCTCGACCTGTACCTTGCCGTCCAGCTTGAGCGTCTTCCGGTTGCCCCGGTTGAGCACCTGGCTGCTGATCGTCAGGGGCTCCCAGCGCTTTTGGTCACTGTTGTACGGGATGCTATAGATCTTGGTTGCCATGGCTTGCCCCTGGTTCAGAGCTGATCGCGGCTAGAGGAAGATGAGCTCATAGTCCGCCGCCTTGAGGATGATCTCGACGCGCTTGTCGATTTCCGTGCGATCGGGATAGATCGCGGTGAAGCTGAGGTAGCATAGCTCCTCAGCCCGTCGCGCGCTGACGGCTGTAATGCGCAGGACGGCGCGTCCATAGAGCTCGTTGCCGCCCCGTGTGTAGGGCGGCGGTGGTGACCAGTCGAAGAAGTCTTTCTCTGTCGGTAACCAGGGGCGGATGCGGGCGTCGGGGACTTCTTCCCAGAGGCCGCTCTCCGTTAGCTGCAGGGCCGCGACCTCCAGATCGACCGTCTCACCCACCGCGATCTCAAAGCGCTCCTGGCTGATCTGCAGCTGGTAGGGACTGGTCTGGACTTCGACCTGGACATCAGCGGAGGTCTGGGCCTCAGGCGCGCTGCCGACGATGGCTAACGTCCGCACCCCGGCGACGGCCTGCTCGTCACACGCCAGGGTCACCACCATCTCACCGCTTCCCGAGCGCGGCGAGACACGCAGATCGGGCATATCCGGGCGCATCGCAAGATCGATGCGCACCTCCGGCGCCGGGGTCCAGGGGGCTCCCGCCACCGACTTCCAGGCCTTGATGGCCAGGCTTGCCTCCTCTTCCGGCGTGACGACCACGTGCTGGCTGTTCACCTGCACGACGTAGTGGATCGTCGGCTGCTCTTGCGGCTGTTCGGTCTCCGGTTCGGTCGGTCCGGGTTGAGGGTGTGTCGCGTGGGTAGCGCCGCCGATGATGTTGGGGATGATCGCCGCGACGGCAGGCAGGCCACCGAAGATGATCGTGATCGCCTGGCGATAGCCTGGTGTCCGCATGCAATCGGCGGCGTTCAGCGGATCCGAGAGGCAGTCATCGCCCCGGACAACCGGGGGGGCCATCAGCGCTGCGAAGACGAAGACCATCGAGAGGGCCAGAACAGCCCGCTGCAGGGGCGAGAAAGAGATCCGAAGTCTCTTCATAGGGAACCTCCCGGACGTCGCGAAAGGACATAGCTTAGGACCACGGAGGTAACGACCGAGCGCTGCAACCCCGTGTAGCCGTAGCCCCCCGCGTCGGTGAAGACCCCTCCCACGACGAGCGGCACCGCAAAAGCGGCGCCGATCAGCAGCGGGCGCGGGAGGAGGTTCAGGATCCGATAGAGGGGGCCGAGAAGCCAGTCCAGCGGGCGCCGCAGCAGCTGCAGGAGGATCGGCGTCAGGGCGATGATGAGCGGGGTGCGTGTGTCGTTGCCCTCTGAGCTGGGTGAGAGCGAGCTGTAGGCGTACCACAGGCCTGCTGCGCCGAGCGAGATCGCGATGGTGATCAGGGGCGAGCTCAGGCAGCCCGACAGCGCGCTGCTCTTCGGCTGGGCGGGGATGGCCTCGCGCTGAGACGTAGATGGCGTGACCTGGACGGGACTGGCCTGAGATGGGATGCTTTGCGCTACCACAGGTTGTGCCGCCGGTGTGCCCTCGACCCAACCGTTCGCCGTGTAGGTCAGGTAACGACCGGTCTGAGGATCGATGGTCCACCAATGGCCGGCAGGGTCCTGGGCCTGGAGTTGATGCGCGCGCGCGACGAATTGATCGTGCGTGATCTGACCTCTCTGGAGTTGCGCACCAAGCTCTACATACTGCTCATAGAGCTGTGTCAGAGATAAAGGTGGCATATCGTCCTCGCGAACCGTGATGAGAACACGTCTGGGTGAGCGGTGCGCAGCATGATGGGCGCCCGCTCGTCAGATCTGCGCCTAGTATAGCATGCTTCGGCTAGGGCGAGAGATACTCCTCACGGACCGGCGAGAAGACCTCGACGATCACCGAGTCCTCGAGCACGCGTACCCCATGGCGCACGTCGGCGGTGAAGCACCAACTGTCGCCGGGCGTCGTATCGATCTCTCCCGAGTCGGTCAGGAAGGTGACGTGCCCGCTCACTAAGTATCCCGTCTGCTCGTGAGGATGGCTGTGCATAGGGATCTCGGCGCCCTGCGCGAGGTGGAACTCAACCATCAGTGTTCTCTCGCCGAATGACAAGGGATGCATCACAATACCGGGCAACATGGCGCGAAAGCCCTCCAGCGGCTGCTTCAGGTGCATAGATAGGTCCTCCTGCATCGAGTATCGGTGACGGTGATGAGGCTATTCACCGTGGTGATGCAAGTATATCGGGGTTGGCTCAACAGAAAAAGGGAGGCGCTAGCGCCTCCCTTTTGAGTAGCGGGGGGTGGATTCGAACCACCGACCTCCGGGTTATGAGCCCGACGAGCTGCCACTGCTCTACCCCGCGTCGTTACGAAGGGCAGTATACCAGCCTTGAGCGGTAAGTCAAGTCACAATTCCAGGGCCATCGCAGTTCACATCAGCCGGCTTGCAGCCCCGTCCTCGGGGCGTCGGACGCGGCGGTGCCTCCGCTACACGGTGGCGAAACCTGCCCTCATGGTGATATCCGCGACTTGGCCATTCGTGAAGAAGCTGCTAGACTCTGGTCTGTCTTCGTCCCTTGTGGATTGGCCTCCCATGGGATAGTGTTGGTGAGTAGTTCCTCGAGGTAGGCAAGGAGGCGCAATGAATCGGTTGGTCCCGGCGACAGGTTTCTTACTGTTGAGCATCACCGTCGTCGCTCTGTTGGGTTTCTCGCTCTATCAGGCACAACAGCACCCCCAAGTGATGCTCTCGGGGATACAGGTGTCGCCAGGCGTGATCGGAAGCGTGGTCGTCGTAGGGCTCTTGCTGGGAGCCCTGATTGAGATGGTATTGGAGGCACGCCGGCTGGCTGACGTTGCCCCCGGCGACGTGATCTGTCGCCACCATGGCTACAACGCACTCTCCGTGGTCGTCGGCGCCCTGTTCACGCTCTTGTTGAGCGTCGATGTCGGATTGGGCGCGGTCACAGCATCAGCCCTGGTAGGGCTGATCGCTGCCTTGGTGGTGCCCGACTATGCGGTCCCTGCCTATTGTGGTTCCTTTGTCGGTATGACCTCGATACAGCTCCTCTTCAGTTACGAGGAGCTGGCGATTGCAGCCGTCATCGCGGCGGTGATCTATGTGCTGAGCGCCTGCACCTTTCCTGGGATCGGCGGCAAGTTGGGGACGATCGCCTTCGCCGGGACCATGATAACGGCATTGATCCTGGGGCGTCCGTTTGTCACCACCCCGATGCCCGACATGACGACGGTTGTGCTCATCATCGGCTACGCTGTGATGGCAGCCGTGTTGACCTTTTGGGTCAACGTCAAGCTGGGCCACGGCGCCGTCATGGCCTCAGCGGTGGTGGGCCTCATCGGGGGCCTGGTGCTGCCCCAGGTCTACTCGGAGATCGGCGGGACGCTGGCCGTGGTCGTCTTCTGTGCCTCCTTTGCCGGTATGTCCAGCGGCGAGCGCTTCCCCAGGGGGGTGATGATGTGGATCGTCGGCCTGGTGACGGGGCTCATCTTCGTCTACAGCATACCCCTG
>JAXGUU010000003.1:0-38328 GCA_040774145.1 Anaerolineae bacterium | reverse complement strand
GAGGGCTTGACACGTGTGCTATAATACTAATGGACGGTGCCTTCGATGGGCGCGCACACTTAGGTACCGTATCTCCTTCTGAGGAGGTGGCATATGGATCATATAGACACGCGGAGGACCCGGCATTAGCCGGGTCCTCTCCGTATAGCCGAGCCCTGTTCAGGAACAGACAACCCAACTTGGCGACAACCCTTGAAAAAGCCCCCCGACTATGCTATCATAGGCGCCAGCCTGACCTGGCTTCCGATCCGGCACACAATGCCACTCTAGCACGTTTCTGTCCCTGATAAGGCGCAATGTATCCAGATAGTGAGATTCTCTTCCCACCCCGGTGTATCGAGCAGCTAAGTGACTTACGTGGCCCAAAGTGGCAGGAACTGGCCCGGCGTGTTGCCCAGTTGCCCCACAACCACGAAGAGGTGCTCTCCTTTGGTCTCATGATGATCAGGTTGGGGAGCTGTCTCACCTGCGACCTCGACAGCTATCGCGCCTCGTTGGGATGCTGCACCTGTGCGCGCCGCACGGTCAGCGGCTACAAGGAAGACGATGCCTCACTGCTGGAGCTCTTCGAAAAGTCCCTGGTCGAGGTCCAAGCCTTCATCGAGAAGCAACAACCCCTCTCTATCTCGCTTATGCTTGAGGAAAAGCTCGTCATCCCATCGACCAGGCTGATGTAGCACCGCCGGACTATGCGTCGCCCTGCCTGGCCCCTCCTCCTTGCCATTGCCGCCGTGCTGATGGGCATGGGCCTGTGGTATGCCGATGCAGTAGGTCCTTTGCCCCGGTCGCCCGATGACCTATTCTTCAACCTCACCGGCGAGGAAGCGTTACCATCGCAGGTACGCGGTATGGTCCAATGGGCCCTCGGATGGCTCCGCCCCCTGCCCAACACGGCACCCCATGTCCCCGTCATCCATACTGACCTCCCACCCTTTGGCATCAATACCGAGCTGGAGCAGGAAGTCGAGATCGAGAAGCGAAGCCGCTCCCTCCAGATGATCGCCGATGCGGGCTTTCGCTGGATCCGCCAGCCTTTCCCCTGGTACGATATCGAGATCCACGCCAAGGGCGACTTCGAGGACCGTCGCCACGAGCCTTTCCGCTCGGCCTGGGACAAGTACGACAACATTGTCGACCTTGCCGAAGCGCACGATCTGGCCATCATCGCGCGGCTCGGGGCGCCACCCGCCTGGAGCCGTCACGACGGCACCGCTCGGGGCGCCTTCGGTCCCCCCGACGATGTCGAGGACTTCGTCGATTTCGTCGAGGCTGTCGTCTCACGGTATCAAGGTCGCATCCGCTTCTACCAGGTCTGGAACGAGCCCAACATTTATCCTGAGTGGGGCAATCAACCGGTTGATCCGGAAGCCTATACCGACCTGCTCTGCCGCGCCTATGCCCGCATCAAGGCCACCGATCCCGACGCCGTCGTCATCAGCGGGGCGATGGCCCAGACCGCCGAACTCGGCAGCTGGCAGCACGAGTATGAGGGCGACAACATGATGGACACCGTCTTCCTGCAGCGCATGTACGCCGCAGGCGCCGGCGCGTGCTTCGACGTCATGGCCGTCAACAACTACATGCTGCGCTCGGGTCCTACCGACCGCCGCATGTCCCTGCGCGAGATCAACTTCTCGCGCCCGATGTGGCTCAGGGATCTGATGGTCGCCAACGGCGATGCCCACAAACCCATCTGGATCAGCGAGATGAACAGCAACGCCGCTCCCGAGGCCATACCCGATCGCTACGGACGCGTGACCCTCGAGCAACAGGCGCGCTGGGCCCCCCTCGCCTTCGAACGCATCCAGCGCGACTGGCCCTGGGCCGGCGTCACCACTGTCTGGTTCTTCAAGAAGGCCACCGACGCCGATCAGCTGGACCCCTCCTACTACTTTCGCCTGGTCGATCCCGACTTCACCCCTATGCCGGTCTACGGTGCCCTGTCGGATTACCTCACCTCTCTCACCCCGACGCTCTACCGCGGCGTCCATCAGGAGACATCGTGGCAGCTTGCCTACACCGGCACCTGGGACGACGTACTCGACGATGACGCCCTCCTGGGCAGCTATCGGACCACGGTAGATCCCGATGCTGCGGTGACCTTCACCTGGGAGGGCCGCGCGCTGACCCTCATCCCCGGCCCCGGGCAGGCCACCGTCCGCATGACGGATGCGCAGGGCCGCAGCCGTGAGCTCACCCTGGACGGCGACCCCATCACGCTTCACCGCACGCTCTTCGCCACCCCGCGCGGCATCACCCTCACCCCGGTTGCCGGCGACCTCTCACTCGACGCCCTCGAGATCCGCTGACACGCGCTTCTGCGCTCGCCAGCGCCCCAGTTTGCGGTATAATGATGCTTCGGAAGTCCCCTCAGTTTCCTTAATATCGACATACCTGAGAGGTAGTTATCCTTGGAAGCAGAGTTCTCTGACGTCGAAGGTTCACAGCTGAACACCGACATCGGCACCGTGCGCCCCGTCGCCATCCAGAATGAGATGCGTACCGCGTATCTCGACTATGCGATGAGCGTCATCGCTGCACGCGCCTTGCCCGACGCGCGCGACGGTATGAAGCCGGTGCAGCGCCGCATTCTCTACGCTATGCACGATATGGGCGTGCGTCCCAACACGCCCCACAAGAAATCGGCCCGCATCGTCGGCGAGGTCCTCGGCAAGTACCATCCCCACGGCGACAGCGCCGTCTACGAGGCCATGGCCCGTATGGCTCAGGACTTCTCGATGCGCTACATGCTGGTCGATGGTCAGGGCAACTTCGGGTCGGTCGACGGCGATTCACCCGCCGCGATGCGCTACACCGAGGCCCGACTGGCGCACATCGCCATGGAGCTGCTCAGCGACATTGAGAAAGACACGGTCGACTGGGCCGAGAACTTCGACGGCAGCCTGGAAGAACCCACCGTCCTGCCCGTGCGACTGCCCAACCTGCTCCTCAACGGCTCCTCCGGCATCGCTGTGGGGATGGCCACCAACATCCCGCCCCACAACCTCGGCGAGACCGTTGACGGCCTCGTCTACATTCTGGACAACTGGGAACGCCGCGAGGAGATCAGCGTCGAAGAGCTGATGGACCACATCAAGGGCCCCGACTTCCCAACCGGCGGACAGATCCTTGGCAACGGCTCCATCATCAGCGCCTACGCCACAGGACGCGGAAAGGCCACGGTCCGCGCCGTCGCCGGCATCGAGGAGATGCCCGGCAATCGCTTCCGCATCGTCGTCACCGAGATCCCCTATCAGGTCAACAAGAGCGGTCTGCTGGAGCGCATCGCCAAACTGGTCCGCGAGGGTCGTCTCGATGAGATCAGCGACCTACGCGACGAGTCGGACAAGCAGGGCATGAGCATCGTCATCGAGCTCAAGCGCGGCACGCAGCCACAGAAGGCGCTCAACCGCCTCTACAAGAACACGCCCCTGCAGACCACGTTTGGTATACAGCTGCTCTCGCTCGTCGACGGCGTGCCCAGGGTCCTTACCCTCAAGCGTATGCTGCAGGTCTTCCTCGATCACCGCATCGACGTCCTGATCCGCCGCACCCAATACGATCTCAACAAGGCGCAGGAACGGGCCCACATTCTGGAGGGGCTGCTCATCGCCCTGGATCATCTGGATGCCGTCATCAGCACTATCCGCGAGTCACCCGATGTCGAGATGGCGCGGGCGCGCCTCATCGAGCGCTTTGGGCTCAGCGAGGCGCAGGCTCAGGCGATCCTCGATATGCAGCTGCGCCGCCTCACGGGCCTTGAGCGCCAGCGACTCGAGGACGAGTATGCGGAACTGCTCAAGACCATCGCCTATCTAGAGGGCTTGCTCGCCTCGCCCCATCAGCAGCGCTACGTGGTCCGCAAGGACCTCTTGGAGCTGCGTGAGCGTTACGCCGATCCGCGCCGCACCCAGATTCTGCCCAACGTCGATGGCTCCTTTGATGAGGAGGACCTCATCGCCAAGGAGGACGTCCTCGTTTCGCTGACCGGACGCGGCTATATCAAGCGGGTGCCCTGGTCGGTCTACAAAGCCCAGCATCGCGGCGGTCGTGGGGTACTTGGCATGGCGACCAATGACGAGGACGAGATCAAGATGCTCATCTCGGCCAACAGCCACGACACCCTGCTCTTCTTCACCGACCGCGGCAAGGTCTATCAGGAGAAGGTCTACCAGATTCCCGATGTCGGACGGACCGCCAAGGGAGCCCTGCTGGCGGGGATTCTG
The DNA here is from genome assembly GCA_040774145.1 of Anaerolineae bacterium. Taxonomy (GTDB): domain Bacteria; phylum Chloroflexota; class Anaerolineae; order B4-G1; family SLSP01; genus PWVB01. Next base: position 34,102 of record JAXGUU010000003.1, on the reverse strand, counting down.
GCTATTGCGCCGGAGGAGCGCGTGACCGCTATTGTGAACGTGCCTGACTTTGAGGACGCGCGCTATGTCACGATGATCACCCGCCAGGGCACCACCAAGCGTGTTGCCCTCAGCGAGTTCGAGTCGGTCCGACCCAGCGGCTTGATCGCGGTTCACCTCGCCGAGGGCGATGTCCTCGGCTGGGTTCGCCTCACCCGAGGCAACGACGAGATCATTCTAGTGACCGAGCAGGGTCAGGCGATCCGCTTCCACGAGCAGGACGTCCGCGCGATGGGCCGGACCGCCGCCGGCGTCAGGGCCATTCGCCTGATACAGGGGGATCGAGTCGCCCTTGCGGAGGTCATCGAGCCCGGTGGAAAGCTCTTCCTGGCCTCGCAGAAGGGCTATGGCCGTTGCACGGACCTTGAGGAGTTCACCGCCCAGCGACGCGGCGGCAAGGGCTTGAGAGCCTACAAAGTCAGCGACGACAGCGGTCCCGTCGTGGACGGGCGCGTGGTGCAGGACGAGGATGAGCTCACGCTGATGTCCGAATCAGGCATTATCCTGCGCACACAGATCGACAAGGTCCCCGTGATGGGCCGTTACTCACGTGGTGTGCGGATGATGGATCTCAAAGAGAAGGATGCGGTGGCGTCCGTAGCTCGGCTGCTCGCGGGCGCCGGTCATGAGCAGGGAGACGACAACGGGCAACGCAACAATGAGGGAATCCAGGCCACGACACCGGATGAGTGAGGCCCTCAGGGCGGGTCGACCAACGAGATGAGGACATAGGCGCGATGACAACGGGAAGAGAGAGCACGCATCAGGAACGATTCAACCCCGGCTCTAGCCAATTGGTCGCGCTCTTCTCGGAGAGCGATGTCGACCTGCTCGCCGAGACCCTGGTCGCCTTCTCCAATGCCGATGGCGGTACCATCTATATCGGGGTCGATGCCAAGGGCAGGCCCACAGGCGAGGTCTACCCCGAGGACCTCGACAGCATCACGCAACAGGCTGAGCTCCGCTGCCGTCCGCCGATCCTGGTCAGTTGGGAACAGCTCGAGACCGGGGGGCGCTTTGTCTTTGTGGGGCGCGTCCACCGCAGCCCTGACCTGCACACGCTGGACGATGGGCGCGTCTTGGTCAGGACCGGGGCCGAGAATCGCCCCCTTTCGCGAGAGCAGGTTCTGCAGGTCACCAACACCCGCTCCTCCGGCGACTATGAGACCGCGCCGGTCGCGGGTGCCGGTCGCGACGACCTCGATGACGCCGTGCTCCGCGAGTTCGTGGAGGTGTGGGAGGAGCGCCAGGGGCGACAGATCACCCGCCCCCTCGATGATCTATTGATCGAGATGGGCTGGTTGCTGCCCGGTGGTCAACCGACCGTCGGCGGGATGCTCCTCTTCGGCAAGAACCCTGCAAGCTACCTACCCCGCTGCGGGGTCACCTTCGTGCGTTTTGCGGGCACCCAACTGCGCCGGGCTGACGGCGAGGCGAGCTACGGTCGACGCGTCGAGATCAGCGGACCTCTGGCACACACCATCAAGCGCACCTGGGACATCCTCAAGGAGGAGATCCACATCGGGGCCGTCGTCCGTGGCCTGAAGCGTGAGGAGCAGTGGATCTATCCCCCGACCGCCATCCGCGAGGCCCTGGTCAACGCCGTCGCCCATCGCGACTACCGGCTCCAGGGGCGCGAGATCGAGGTCAAGATGTTTCCAGACCGTCTCGAGATTGTCAGCCCCGGGGGATTGCCGGGCTACATCACCGTCGACAACATCGTCGACGAGCACTTCTCACGCAATCCGCGCATCGTCACCGGTCTCTTTCAGTGGGGCTACATCGAGGAACTGGGGATGGGCGTTGACCTGATGATCGAGGAGATGGTGAACGCCGGACAGCCGATCCCCAGATTCAAGGCCAACGAGGGTTTGTTCACCGTCATCTTCGAGGCCAAGGTCGAACGACAGCCACTGCCCAAGGTCGCCGCCGACCTGACGATGAATGAGCGACAGACCAAGGCCCTCGGCTACGTGCAACAGCACGAACGCATTCGCAGCCGTGATTACCAGGAGCTCTGTCCCGATGTCAGCCCTGAGACCCTGCGTCTCGACCTGGTCGACCTGGTTGAGCGAGGCGTATTGCTCAAGGTCGGGCGCAAGCGCGGGACCTACTACATCCTCAAGTAATCAGCCGGCGACCAGCTGCAGCCACCGCGGATAGCCGTACGAGGCATCGAGGGCGAGTGAGGTCTCCGGCATCTCGTCCAGCACGTGCCGGGCAACGGCATCCAGTGTGCGCCTGAGTGCAGCCTCCTCACCCAGCGCTTCAAAGCCCAGCGTCCACCAGCGCTGCCCGTTAACGACCACCTCGGTCAGCTCAACCGAGCACTCACCACTGGGCGTCAACGACCGACCCGATGGGGCAATCGTGCCGTCAGGCGCGACGCGGTAGGTGCGCAACCGGCGCGTCTTTTCGACAGCGACCCAGGCCGCATCACCCGCGAAGGAGCTGTCGTCGTCGACCGGGCCCGCACCCCACTTGCGCCAGAGCTCCACAAGCCCTGCCACTCGCGGCGTCAGGACGGCGGACTCGCTCGCATAGCGCCGCTTGATCTCGAGGCGCCCTTCACGGACCTTGATCCCCAGCCCGTCGATCTCCGGCAAGCGCAGGTAGTGATCGACTCGCGGCGACTGGATGTCAGTGGCGGGATCGTCGTCTGCGAACCACGTCGTGAGGCACGCGGGCGCCTTGTCCCGGACAAACCACCGCACCTCCACGGTCGTCCAGGACGTCGCGCCACCCTCAGCCGCAGATAAGATCAACCCGAGAGCCACGCCGCCAACTTCCCGCAGGTCCCCTCATCGAACCAGTCCTCGATCAGGTGGAAGGAGATCGAGGTGGGTGAGGGCAGTCCCAACTCTCCCTTCACGAGACCATCGCGGATCGCCTCGCGCGTAAACCAACGGGCATCCTCCAACTCCCCATCGTGGCGCTCGATCTCCGTCGACGACGCCCGAGCTACGAAACCCACCATCAGCGACTGTGGAAAGGGCCACGGCTGTGATGAATGGTAGTGCAACCCCTCAATCGTGATCCCTGTCTCCTCCCAAACCTCACGGGCGACCGCCGTCTCCAGGCTCTCGCCAGGCTCCACAAAACCGGCGATATTGGAGTAGCGGCCCTTGGGCCACGTGGCTTGCCGACCCAGAAGGCAGCGCGTACCGTGCGTCACGAGCACGATGATCGCCGGGTCGACGCGGGGAAAATGCACCTGCGCACACGCCGGGTCGGAGCAGCGTCGCGCATATCCCCCCTGCTCGCTCTGCGTGGGACTTCCACACCGCCCACAGAAGCGCTGCTGGCGATGCCAATGAACCATCGCCTTGGCCTGCGCCGCCAGTGCGCCCTCGTCCGGATCCAGCAGCGAAGCGGCGCTGCGTAGATCGACGAACCTGCCGGCAAACTCCGTATGGTTCGACGGCTCGGACGCCCCGTGCAGATGACACGCATCGTGCAGCCCCAGCCCAAAGTAGGTCACATCGCCCAGATCGCCCAGCAACACCGTCTCCTCGCCCTGGCCCGGGCATCTCGTCTGCAGCTCCGCGACCTCCGCTGCCGTCAGCCGGCGGAGATGCGGAGCGTCTCCCGCGTCCAGGAGAACCTGGTCCTGCCAGATCACGACAAAGCGTGTGGCAGGATCCGCTAAGCGCTCCGCCAGCCAAGCATCATCCGGACGGCGGTCGTGGACACGGGCGATCGCGTGTGAGACGAAAGCATTTCGCTGAGCCACAGTAAAGGTATCCATACGCTGGTGCACTCCTCTGGACAACTCGACGATTTTGCGTCCGTGAAGTATACTGGTGCACAGTGAAGGGTCAACGGACCTGATTCTGCACAGGCTCCGGTGCACCCGCCAGGCTAGGCCGACTTGGGGAAAGGACTCATCCGCCGTCTATGCCATCGGACCGCGAGCGCCCTAACATCGTAAGGATTTCGCTGATCCTCCTGTGTACTACACTGACGATCGTCCTGATCGTGTTCCTGGTGCGCATCACGGAGTTGGCCTTCGCGTCCCCAGCCATAAGGTCGGCCAATGGCCCGCGCGTCATCACCCCGACATCCCTGCCCACGACGCCTACACTGACGCCCTCTCCCACCTCGCCACCCACCCAGACGCCGCCCCCTACCGCCACGCCAACGCCCACCGCCACCTGGACGCCGACGCCCACGAAGACCGCCACACCGACGGCGACGCCCTCGCCGGCGCTGACACCAACGTCTCTTCCTTTGAGGCGTCCGACCGCCGTGCCCATCGGTGTCCTCCCGACGCAGAGCATCTCCGAGACCTATGCTATCCCGACGCCTGTACCGCGTTACCCGATCTCTGAGGAGGCCCTGACCATCGCGTTGCTCGGCAGCGACCGGCGCCCCGACTGGGAGCACTGGAATACGGATGCCATCCAATACGCCATCATCTATCCGAAGGTGCCGTCCGTGACCCTGCTCTCCATTCCTCGGGACCTCTATGTCTATATTCCGCAGTTCAATCTGGCACGCATCAACGTCGCCGATATGTATGGGGAGCGCTACGGATTTGACGGCGGCGGCTTCGGCCTGCTCAACCAAACGCTGCTCTACAACCTGGGTATCACGGCGGACTTCTACGCCATGGTCGACTTTCAGGGCCTCAAGGACATCGTCGATATCGTGGGCGGGATCGAGGTACCCGTTCACTGCAGGATCGAGGACTACTGGCCCTATCCCAACGATGAGGGTGAGTATGACTGGCTCGTCCTCGAACCCGGGATCCGCCACATGGATGGGCGACTGGCGCTCTGGTACTCGCGCACCCGCAAGACCACCAGCGTCTTCGACCGCGAGCAGCGCCAACAGCAGGTCCTGGAAGCTATCTGGCGCAAGGCCAAGGAGGGTGGCCTGCTCACCATGGTGCCCAAACTCTATGATCAGTACGGCAAGCTGGTCCAGACCGATCTGGGCATCGGTGAGATCCTCACCCTGGGCATAATCGCGGCCCAGATCGAACCTTCGCAGGTCTCGCTCTACAATATCGGCAGAGCGCACGTGGAACCCTACGTCACCATCCACGGCGGCGGCGTTTACCTGCCCCGGTGGGAGACGCTCGGCCCGCTGATCGACCGTGCTATGCTGCCCCCCTCCCCCAGTCGCGCGGCGCTGGCCTCGATCAAGGTGGAGATATGGAACAGATCATGGGGCAGCGATTGGGACCTCCTGGCGGCGGACCGGCTGTACAGCTATGGTTTCACCCCGGTGTTGGGCGAGACGGATGGGCAGGTCTATCCGCAGACCCTGATCCAGGTCTTTGGGGAACACGCCAAGGGCACCGGGCTCACCACCGTGCAGGAGATCTTCGGCGTCGACGACGCCCACGTCACCTATGGGAGCACGGCCGGCGATGACGTCAAACTGCGCTTGATCCTCGGTCAGGACTACCATCCCTGCCGCTAGACCTCCGAGGCGTTGTTCATCAAGTACGACGCTTATGAGGACATCGACCGTTGAAAGGACCGAGGACTATGCCCGATGCAGACGAGACCTTTGAGTTCGCTAACCAGGAACTGATCGCGTTGATGCAGACCCTGGCGGGAGAGGAGACCGCCGAGCAGCGCGCGACCTTCCACCAGCTGCTGCTGGGCAGCCAGCTACTCCTGCCTGCGCCGCCCTCGCCCGAAGCTACGGGCGAGGATGACGATCTCGAGGAGGATATCCCGCTCGTCACCTTCGAAAATGACGCCGGCGCATCCGTGCTCGTCGCCTTCACCGACGAAGAGACCGCGCTCGACTGGGCACCCGACGATGCGGAGTTCGTCGCGCTCAGGGGGCTCGACCTCGTCCTGATCGCGACGCAGAACGACATCGACGAACTGCTCCTCAACCCCGGCAGTGACCACGTGCGCCGCATGGATCGAGAGACGTTCACGGCAATCGCACAGGGCGCGCTCGATCGCGCGGACGGCATGACCGCCGGTCCACCCGACGGAACCACCGTGCTCATCGCACCGCCGGATGAGAGCCCGCCCGCCGGCTGGTGGCGCTCGATTCGTGAGACGCTGGGCCACTACCCTTCCATCGAATCCGCCTACTTCTTCCGCCTGCATATGGCGCCCGCGGGCCCACGCCATGTGATCGGTGTGGCCCTCTACGAGGGGATGGCGTACGAGGCCCAGGAGAGGCTCATGGACGAACTCCTGGAGGAGTTCGAGGGGATGCTGCCGATCGGATGGACGCTTGACTTCGTCGTCCTCGACGAGGACGACTTCCTAACCACCGTGCGCGACACCGTCGCCCCCTTCTTCGAGCGGGCAACGTAGCGTCTCAGCTGTCGGCGCTAGTTCGCCACATCGTCCTTGGCCGGGTCAGGAAGCATCTCAGGCTCGAGGTCGACGATCTCCGTGACCGGCGAGGGTAGATCCTCGTCCTCGTCGACGACCACGCCTCCCAGGTCGGCAACCACATCGGGCGGGCAGAGCGAGACAAACATACGCATGCCCACCAGAACTACGACCAGGTCATCGACCTGCCCCAAGCCCAGCAGCGCATCCGGCACGAGATCGAAGGGCATCAACAGGTAACCGAGGAGTGCGAGCGGCACCAGCTTCGTGAAAAACGAAACACGCCGATCCCACAGCAGTTTCCACGCTAACTCAAATTGCGAGAGGAAATCCCGCAGCCAACCCAGAAGCTCGCGCTCCTGATCGGTGCGCGATGGTTTCCGTTCGATATTGCCTTGACCCATAGTGGCCCTCCTGCTCTCCTCTCGGGACCTCGTCCCGTACGCGACGGCGTCGAATGATGATGGCGTCGGGCACGCCCACACTTCGAGACGGTGACCCGCATCATATATCACTACGCAGCAGGATCAAGGGGGTTGCAGTATCTCTCGTCTCGGCTTGTGCTCAAGGCCTCCGGAACGCAAACGGGAGCCCACGCAGGTGGGCTCCCGTACCCATCCGGCTAACGGACCTAGCTCTTGAGCTCCAGCTCGATCACTGGCACGATCACGTCAGGCTCAAGCACCGGCAGCTCGAGCACGAGCGTGTTCTCGCCCGTCTGTAGATGTCGCGACGTCCAGTCACTCAGCTTCAGCGGGATCTCGCTGCCGTCGTGCAGGAAGCGCGCAAAGGCCACCTTGTCCCCAAGTCCCTCGAGGTAGAGGTGCTTGAAAGGCCAGGCGAAAATGTGCACGTACACCTTGTTGCCGTTCTGGGTCAGGCGGCAATCCTGCGGCTCAGGGAACTCGCTCTGCGTGCAGCCATAGATCGCGTCACTGTGCAGCGCCATCCACTCCCCATAGGTGTCCAGGGCATCGAGCGCCCGATCGTCAAAGGTTCCCTTAGCCGTCGGGCCTACGTTCATCAGCAGGTTACCGCCGCGCGCCACAGTGTTGACCAACATGCGGATCAACTGCCCGGGGCTCTTCCAGGTCATCTCATCACGATGGTAGCCCCAGCTACCGCTGAAGGTCTGACACGCCTCCCAGACCACCGGCTCGCCATCGACCTTGACCCACTCACGCGGCTGCCATTGCTCCGGCGTATGGACGTCAGCAAGATCGCGAGGTAGGTCCAGACGGTTGTTCATGACGATCTTCGGGCTGACCTCGCGGATCATCTTGAGCAGCCGCTCGCTCTGCCAGTCCTGGTGCCCCTTCCCGCGCATGCCCTTGTATTCGCTGTCAGGATAGGAGAAGTCACACCACAGGACGTCGGGGTCATAGGTCGTCAGCAGCTCGTGGACCTGATTGTAGAGGTAATCAGCGTACTTCGTGACATCGCGGCCCTTGTTGAGCTCGAGGGCGTTGGGCAGGTCGCGCAGCGGATGAATGCCGTCGATGGGGAAGTCGGGATGGTGCCAGTCGATGAGCGAGTAGTAGAAGCCGACGCGTAGCCCCTCACCCCGGAACGCCTCAACGAAGGGCCCCAGCAGGTCCTCACCGTAGGGCGTATTGGTGACCTTGTACTCGGTGAACCGGCTATCCCAAAGGCAGAAACCCTCGTGGTGCTTGGTGGTGAGGACGACGTACTTCATCCCCGCATCCGCAGCGGCAGCCGCCCACTCGAAGGGGTCATAATCCACAGGGTCAAAGCGCTCGAAGTACTTGCGGTACTCCTCAGGGGCGATCCGCTCGCGCGACTGAACCCACTCGTGACGAGCAGGCACCGCATAGAGCCCCCAATGGATGAACATCCCGAAACGGTCGTGGACGAACCACGAGGTGTCGCCGGCAGTCGGTTTTGGTGTATACATCGCTATAGCCTCCCGGTCAATCTGATGAGATACCTACCATTGAGCATTGTACACGCGCCGGCAAGTCACGCAAACGACCCGACCCGCCCGGAGAGCCTTGATCGACACCGCTGGCGCAGGCCCCGGACCATAGGATAATAACCGCACCATGAGCCCAAGGAGGCCGACCGTGTATCTCACCAGCCCCGCACCCACCACAGACTGGTCCCTCGACGCCGTGATCGCTCACCTATCCGGGCAGCCGGAGATCGACGGCGTTATGCAGATCGGGTCGCTGACGAACGACGCCTTCTCTCCCACCAGTGACTACGATCTGGTCATCGTCCTGCACGACCTACCTACACCCTGGTACGTTGGCGTGACCATCATCGACGGGCGCTTCACCGACCGGCTCTTCGTCGACGCTGTAGCCCTCGGTCGCATCGCGGCGTTAGCGACCCCGATCGCTTTGCAGGACCCGCTCGCCCCCATCGTCCGGTGGCTTCAGCAGGGACGCATCATCCACGATCGATCCGGTCGGTTAGCGACCGCACGGGAGCACGTCACCGCCACCTCCTGGGTCAAACCCACCCCCGAGGAGGACGTCTACGGCTCGTGGTTCGCCATCAACTACAACCTCGCGCAGGCCCGCCGGATGTTGGCATCGGACGATCCCCTCTATAGCGCGACGGTCGATGTGCGTATGGCGATCTTCGGCCATATGGACGTGTGGACCGGCTACTTCACCATTCGACGCCTGCCCTACGCAGGAGAGAAAGAGGCCATCCGCTATCTGCTGGCCCATGATCTCGATTTCCTCACCCACTACCAGCAATTCATCGCCGAGAGCGAGCGCCATGCCAAATTCGACCACTACGAAAGGGTGGCTGCGCTGGCGATCGCACCATGCGGTGCACCGTGGTCCGACGACACCACCGCGATGAACCTGCCCCACTCACTTGACCGCTGGATAGCGCTGTTCGACGCAGACAGAGGCCACGGAACAGCTTCCCCTCGTGTCGCCAGGCCTCATACCTGATCCCGAGACACGCAAAGCGGGCTCCCGATGATCATCGGAAGCCCGCTCGTGTATCTCAGGCGATCGCAAAACCGAAACAGCGTCGGAAACTACTGCTCGACCCGGTAGATGCTCCAGAGGTTCTGGGGTGTGACCAGGCCCTTGAGGTCGTCGGGGTAGACCTTGAAGCCATCGAACTCAGTCCGATAGGCGAAGATATTGCCCTTGACGACCAGCGGGACATCGGGAATATCGTTCACGGCTTCGGTCTGGAAGACGCGCATCCACCTCTCGGTCTCAGCGGGATCCACGGCGGAGCGCATCTTCGCCATAGCCTCGATGGCGGTGGGATTGGACCAGTTCATCCAGTTGAGCGTGGAGCCCGGTGCGTAGAGATCGCTCATCGCGGACTCGACATCGTCGATGATGCCCCAGGTGTTGATGGCGATCTGGTAGTTGTTGCGCCCCTGCGGCTCGAGGTAAAGCTGCTCGAGCTGGACCGGCTTGTCGAGGCCCTTGGGGATCAGCTCGAGGCCGGCGGCCTTGGCATCCTCCGCGATGATCGTCGCGATCTTCTCGTGCTCGACGTAGTTCGTGGCGTAGATCATCTCGAACGAGAGGTTCTCGCCGGTCGGCGCGTTCACGATCCCATCACCGTCGGTGTCGGTGTAGCCCGCCTCAGCCAGGACGGCCTTGGCGCCCTCGATATCGAAGGAGGGCAGGTAGATGCCGTAGTCGAAGTCGGCGTAAAGGGGTGAGACCACGCCCGGCATAGGCACGGCATCACCACCGTAGGCGAAGTCCACGATCTTATCGCGATCGACGACCATAGCGACAGCCTTGCGGACCGCCGGATCTGAGAGCAGCGGCTGGTTCATGTTCATGTGCAGATGCTCGTAGCCCAGATCGATGGTCCTGGCGATCGCGATCCCCGCGGTGCCCTCAAGCTCAGCAGCGGCATCGTGCGTCAACGGGCGCGCCGCGACATCGATGTCACCGGACTTGAGCGCCAGGACCATCGTGTTGGGATCCGGATAGGGCTTGAAGATCAGGGTGTCGACGTAGGCCTTGTCATCATCGGGCGTGAAGGGGAAGTCCTCAACACGCTCGAACATAAAGTACTCTCCGATGGTGTACTCGGTCAGCTGGAACGGGCCAAAACCGACAAAGTCCTCATCGATGAAGGACGCGACGTCGGTTGCCTGCGACCAGACGTGCGAAGGCACGATCCGCACCCAGAATCCGATCTGGCTGATGAACTTGGGGAACGGCTCTGAAAGCGTGAAGACGATGGTTTGGTCATCCACGACCTCCCAGGTGATCCCCTCGAGCACCGTGTAGGTCCAGTGGAACTTGCCCTCGTAGACTGCATCGTAGGTCCAGGCGATGTCATGGGCCGTGATCGGCTCGCCATCGGTCCACTTGAGGCCCTCCTTGACCCGAAGGGTGACCGTCAAACCATCATCGGAGTACTCAGGCTCCTCGATGATGTACGGCTCCTTGTTGCCGTTCTCATCCAGCAGCAGCAACGTCGGATAGGTGGCGTTCAGCATCAGAGACGTGTTGATCTCGTTGCTGACGAGCACATTCATTGAGTCAGGATCACTGGCGATGCCGACGGTCAGGGTGACGGGCTCATCCGCGCCCCCCGCACCACCGCACCCCGTGAGCATTGCGGCAAGGGTGACCAGAGCCACCAGTGCCATCATAAGTTTGCGCATCACTCTCTCTCCTTCTTGACAGTCTGGGTTGTTAGGTTGAATGCCATAGGTCTGCGATCGCGAAATGAGATACGGGCAACATCATCGTCTGCCGGTGGGCGCCTCAGGGCCTACCGCTACCGGCGGTTCAGCACCACCTCCCCTGCGCGGACGGATCGGACCACGCCATCGTCCAGCGTCACCTGCCCGTTGACCAGGACGTAGGCTACGCCCTCCGCCATCTGCTGCGGAATGCGCGGGTCGATCTCGTCCGGTGACGGATAACGATACGCATCGAGGTCGATCACCGCGATATCGGCCTTCATCCCCGGGCGAAGCAGGCCTCGGTCAAAGATCCTGAACTGCGTAGCAGCCATCGAGGTGTTGCGCCGCACGACCTCCTCAACGGGCACCCCCTTCTCGCGGTACATCCGCATGAAGATGGGGAAGGCTCCCGGACGCTGCAGCTCATACCATGAGCCCGGGTCCCAAGGCTCACCAAAGATGACGTCCGACCCGACCATGACCAACGGGTTGGCGATGATGCTGTCGGCGTGCGGAGCCCACGGGAAGTCCTCGCGGCTGGCCCCGCCCAGCCAGAAGACCATCTGCTCATCGTCCTCGGCTGCCAGCAGATCGAGCAACACCTCTTTGGGCTCCTCGACACCGCGAGCCGCAGCGATCGCGGCGATGGACTGCCCGTCGGTCGCCGGATCCCCAGTGTGGTAGACAAAGGTCTGCTCCATCGCGTTGCCGAAGATGTAGGCGTCTCTGAGGACAAGCTCGCGGCCCTCCGGCGTCTGCAGCGCCGCCTTGACCCCCTCGACACCCCCATCGAAAAGCTCAGACGAGATCGCCATGATGAACTGCAGCAACCGGTCCTTGCGCACGCAGTGGCCCGTGCTGCGGGGGATCGTGTCGACCAACACCTCCACACCACGCTCGCGCGCCGCCAGGATCAGATCATAGGATTCGGGACTGGTCGGCTTGAGATGCGAGACCTGCACCCGGCACCCCGAACGCTCGCCGATCTCGATCGCCTCTTGCGTGGATTCGACGATGCCGATGTAGTAACGGGCGTGGGTAGCGTAGACCCCGTCGTGCTGGGCAACCACCTGCGCACACTTGACGATCTCCTCGGTGTCGGCATAGCGGCTGGGGATATAGGAAAGCCCGGTTGACAGACCCAGGGCCCCCTGGCGCATCCCCTCATCGATCGCTCCAAGGATCTCCTCTTCCTCGGCAGGCGTCGGCGGACGCTCTTTGGATCCCCCCATCGCGGCCCAGCGGATCGCGCCGTGCCCCAGCAGAAACCCCATGTTGATATTGATGCCGGTGCGCCGTACCAGGTCGCAGTAGCCGGCAAAGTCGTGCCAAACCGGCAGTTCGCGCGAGTACTTCTCCAGTGCCTCCGCCGTGATCAGGCCATTCTTGTAGTAGTACTCAAAGACGCCACGCGAGTCGCCCGGTGTCACCGAATGACCGCAGTTCCCATTGATCGTCGTCGTGACGCCCTCCCGAAGGAAGAGCTCGAAATCCCCATCGTTCAGCACGACGGTCTCCTCGTGCACGTGGGGGTCGATCAGGCCGGGACACACCATCCTACCGCCGGCATCGATCACGCGCTCGGCGGTGCCGTCGATGTGGGTGCCCACCTGGACAATCACATCACCGCGGATCGCGACCTCACCTCGGAAACCGGGACCACCCGTACCGTCGACGATGAAGCCGTTCTTGATGATCACATCGTAATCTGTCATATCACCTCGCTACGCTACGGCTACGACCATACTCTCAAGGTCCTTGGGATACTGCGTCAGGACCACCGGCCCCCCCTCAGACACCCAGATGATGTCGGAGTGACGAAAGCCTGAGAACCCCTCGATGTAGATGCCGGGTTCACTGGAAAAGATCATGCCCGGTTGGATCACGGTGCGATCGCCCATCGCGATGTAGGGCGGCTCATGTTCCTCGAGACCCTTGCCGTGCCCGGTACGGTGGCGGATGGCATCGCCGTAGCCCTCGGCGCGGATGAACGCCGCGACCTCGCGGTCGATCTCCTCACAGACGGCGCCAGGCTGCATCAGCGAGATGCCCAGCGCCTGAGCGCGGCGCATCACGTCGAAGGCCTTGCACCACTCAGGGCTTGGCGACCCCACGAAGAAGGTGCGCTCGCACTCCGTGCGATAGCCCCAGACGTTGGCGCCGCAGGAGAGGATCATCGGCTCGTTGGCGCGCAGCTTGCGCCCGCTCGGTAGGGCGTGGGGCAGCGCCGTCCGGAGACCGCTGGGCACCAACGCGCCCGCCGGGCCACCGGGGACATAGATCACGTCGCCCATATCATCGATCATCTGATCGACGGTCTCAACGATCATCCGGTTGAGCAACCCGAGCTCCGTGACGCCCGGCGCAAGAAGCTTGCGTCCCGCTGCCACGATATGATCCGAGTAACCGGCGGAGCGCTTGAGCATCGCGACCTCCTCATCCGACTTGAGGATACGGGAGGGGAAGACCAGGTCTTCCTCAACGACCTCGGGGAAGATTGCGGTGAGGCGCCGATACGCGGCTAGGCCCACCTGGTCGACCGCCACCTTCTGCAGCTTCCCGAAGCCCTGGGTCAACGTGGCCTTCAGGCAGTCGTACACATCGGCACCTTCAGCGTAATTGTCCTCGTAGGCATCGACCGCGGCGAAGTGCTCCACCTTGCGGGCCTCGTGCGCCTCCATCGCGGGCGTCACGGCGACCACCGTGCCGTCATGGTGCACGTAGAGGATCACGGGGCGCTTGCCCGGATGATAATAGAGCCCCAGATAGAAGACGTTATAGGGGTCGAAGACCAGGGCGCCGTCCACGCCACGCGCCTGGATGCGATCGGCGATGCTGCCGATCCTGCGAGCATACTCCTTCCGGCTAAAGCCTTGCGTCATGATGTCTCCTTTGTCGTGCTAAGGCGTGCGTTACGACTGTCCCTTACCCGCGCGTGATCTTCGGGTTCAAGGCATCCCGAATTCCCATACTCAGGAAGTTGAACGAGATAACGAACCAAACGATGCCGACACTCGGGAAGAACGAAAACCACCACGCCGAGGCAAAGGCCCCACTGGCGTGGGCGTTGTGCAGGATCTTGCCCCAACTGAACGTCGTCGGGTCACCTAACCCCAGAAAGCTGATCGCCGACTCCGTGATAATAGACGTGGCCATCACGATGGTCAGGTTGATCAGCACCGGCGTGCTGGCGTTCACCAAGACGTGCTTGAAGATGATCTTGCCGATGCGGATGCCCAGGCAGCGTGCGGCCTCGATGTACTGCATACTGGAGACCTGCAGCGTGGAGGCACGTGTGATACGCGCAATCGTGGGCCACGAGAAGAGACCGATGATGATCGCCACCATATCGATACTCTGTGTGTTGGAGACGGCGGTGACGATGATGATCAGCGGCAGCATCGGTATCGTCAGGAAGATCTCCACGAGACCCATACCGATGGTGTCGACGAATCCGTGGAAGTAGCCGGAGAGCAGGCCTATGGGGACCCCGATGACCGTGGCCGTGAGCACTGCCAGGACCGCCACCTTGATCGAGGCACGCGTGCCCCACACGACCTGAGAAAAGAGGTCGCGACCCATGTCGTCGGTGCCGAAGGGATGGCCCAGTCCGGGCGCCATAAGGCGCTCCTCATAGACGCCATAGCCCGCCACCGGCGCTGCCAGCAGCGGCGCGAACAGCGCCACGAGGAAGACGAAGGCCACCCCTGCCAGGCCGATCACCCCGATGGGGTGGCGGAAGAAAGCCTGGATCTCCTTCTCCCATTTGCTGAATAGGCTCGGTCGCTGGTTCATGATGATCGCTCCAGCTTGATGCGCGGATCGAGGTAGACGATGGCGATATCGGTGACGATGTTCATCACGATCACACTGAGGGCCAGGATGATGAAAGCGCCCTGCAGCACGGGATAGTCCTGCTGGCCGACGGCCTGGTAGATCATCCGACCGACCCCCGGATAGGCGTAGATCGTCTCGGTGAGCACGGCCCCGCCCACCATCTGTCCGAGCATCATGCCGGCCATGGTGACGGTGGGGATCATGGCGTTCTTCGCGGCATGCTTCCAGAGCACTCGCCGCTCCTTCATGCCCTTGGAGCGCGCCGTCTTGATGTAGTCCTCCTCCATCACGTCGATCACGCTGCCGCGCGTGTAAAGCACATAGTTGGCCAGGTAGATCACCATCAGCGTCGTCACCGGCAGGACCAGGTGTCGACCGATACTGACGAAGTGCGCGAAGCCCGAGGTCCCGATCTTGTAGGCACCGCCGATCGGGAAGATCGGCATCCGATAGCCGAAAAAGTAGAGCAGCGTGAAGCCCAGCCAGGGCACGAAGACCGAGACCCCGAAGATCGCCACAGCGTTGACCACCTGGTCGAAGAGGGACCCACGCTTGTAGCCCGAGTAGATGCCGAGCGGGATGCCTACGACCATCGTCAGAATCTGGGTCGTGATCATCAACAGCAGCGTCCACGGCAGCTTCTCACGGATGACGGTCATCACGGGGCGGCGCTGGAAGAACGACATGCCCAGGTCACCACGAACAAGATTGCCCAGGTAGATGAAGTACTGCTGCAGCAGCGGTTTGTCGAGTCCGAACTGCGCGATAAGCGCATCGCGTTGTTCGGCGGTGAACATCTCACCCAGCATCATCAGCGCCGGGTCCGAGGGCAACAGCCGCACGATCAGGAACGTCAAGGTGATCGTGATCAGCAAGGTCGCGACGCCTTTGAGAACACGTTCGGCGATGTAGCGGCTCACGACGCCACCTCCCTATCACAGATATGGCACCGCACCCAATGACCACCGAGATCCTGCAGCTGTGGGTGTTCGCCGAGGCACTCCGGACGGCACTCAGGACAGCGCGTGCCGAAGCGGCAGCCCGGCGGCACGGCGGTCGGGCTCGGGATATCACCCTCCAGGATGATACGGTCCTTGCCGGCGGTAGGATCGGGAATCGGGATCGCCGAGATCAGTGCCCGTGTGTAGGGGTGCAGCGGGTTATCAAAGAGCTCGTCCTTGCTGCACAGCTCGACGATCTCGCCCAGATACATCACCGCGATGCGGTCGCTCAGATAGCGGACGACGCTGAGGTCGTGCGCGATGAACAGGTACGTCATGCCGTGTTCTGCCTGCAGATCCTTGAACAGGTTGATGATCTGTGCCTGAATCGAGACATCGAGGGCCGACACCGGCTCGTCAGCTACCAGGATCTCCGGTGACACCGCCAGCGAGCGCGCCATGCTGATCCGCTGTTTCTGCCCGCCGCTGAACTCGTGAGGGTAGCGATAGTAATACTCGGCCCGCAGACCGACGTCTTCCAGGATCTCACAGGCACGCTCGGTGGCCTCGCGTGGTGTTGCCATTTTGTGGGCGAGCATCGGTTCGGTGACGGCCTCACCCACGGTCATCCGTGGATTGAGAGCGGCATAGGGATCCTGAAACATCATCTGCAGGTTCTTCCGCGTCGTACGGAGCCGCTCGCCGCGCAGCTTCGCGATGTCGACACCTCGATAAACCACCGAACCCGCCGTGGGCTCGATGAGGCGCAGCAGCGCCCGGCCCGCCGTCGACTTGCCCGATCCGCTCTCGCCGACAAGTCCCAACGTCTCGCCCTTGTGCAGGGTGAAGCTCACCTCATCGACGGCTCGCGCCATCATGGGGCGGCCAAAGCCCCTCCCCTTCACGCGGAAATGCTTCTTGAGCCCCTTGACCTCAAGGATGGTCTCGCTCATAGCCCCTCTCCCTCCGGGTCGCGCAGCCAACAGGCCGCCTCGTGGCCGGGACCGATGCGGAACAGTGGGGGCCGCGCCTCAAGGCAGCGATCAAAGGCGAACTCACAGCGCGGTGCAAAGCGACAGGCCTCGGGGAAGTTGCGCGGTGAGGGTACCGTGCCCTCGATGTTGTAGAGCCTCTCGTCGCTCGAGTGCAGCATCGGCAAGGACTTAAGCAGCCCGTTGGTGTACGGATGGCTAGGCTCCTTGAAGAGATGCACCACATCCGCCTTCTCAACCACGTCGCCGGCATACATCACCACGACCTCGTCGCACATCTCCGCCACCACGCCGAGGTCGTGCGTGATCAGGATGATCGACGAGCGCATCTGCTCCTTGATCGTCTTCATCAGCGACAGGATCTGGGCCTGAATCGTGACGTCGAGCGCCGTCGTGGGCTCGTCGGCGATCAGGATCTTGGGATTGCACGCCATAGCGATGGCGATCATCACCCGCTGGCGCATCCCGCCCGACAGCTCGTGCGGATACTGCTCCACGACCTTCTCCGGCGAGGGGATCGAGACCAGCTCCAGCTTATGGACCGCCTCGGCCAACGCATCCTGGCGGCTGATCTCCTGGTGCAGCATCAGCATCTCCGCGATCTGATCGCCGACCTTGTAGACCGGGTTGAGCGACGTCATCGGCTCCTGGAAGATCATCGCGATCTCCTCACCCCGGTACCGGTTCATCTCCTCCTGGTTCAAGGTCAGCAAATTCGTGCCCCCATAGTGGATCTCGCCGGAGGTCACCACGGCTGTACGCGGGAGCAGGCCCATCACGGTGTGCATCGTGATGCTCTTGCCGCAGCCCGACTCACCGACGATGCCCAAGACATAATCCGCCGGCACATCGAAGGAGACGTCACGCAACACATTGACGACCTCCTTGGTCTCGCGGTCCCGGAAGCCCACACTCAACGCCTCAATCCTCAGCGTAGGCTCATCCATCAGCGTCCTCCCCACCGTTCGCGGTGGACCAACTCCGCCAACGGCGTCCTGGGGCGCGCCCTGCCCTCGTCGGCGCCATATCCCACGGGCAGAAAACCGATCACCTCGTGGGTGTCGGGCAGGCCCAACACGGCTCCCAGCTCCTCCTCACGGAAGCCGCTGATGTAGCAGCTCGCCAGGCCCAGATTGACCGCGCCGAGCAGGATGTTCTCGATGCACGCCGAGCAATCGAGGTAGATCAGCGTCTTCAGCGCCTGCTCACCGTAACGGGCAGCGCTCTTGACCTTGTCAGCAGCGACGACGATCAACACCGGCGCCTGCATCAACCACTCCTGATGCGCTGTGCCGTTGAAGTCGTTGCCCCGGTAGGTCGTGTCGACGATGCGGCGGCGCTGCTCCCTATCGCGGACGATGATGAAGGTCCACGGATGTAGGTTGCCGCCGCTCGGCGCCTGATGTCCGTAAGCCAGCAGACGCGCGATCACATCGTCATCGACGTCCCGATCCTCGTAAGATCGGATGCTGCGGCGTCGAGCGATAACCTCATCGAATTCCATAGTCTCCCCCCTCCCAACGCCCTCCGCAGAGCCCATAGACCCTGCGGAGGGTCCTTCATTCGCAGCTCACAACCGGACGTACAACTCGTCCAGGTCCGCGACCTTGCCGCTCTTGAGTTTCGGCGGCGTCGCGAAAGCGGCCTTCGAGTGCATCAAGCCGCTACCCACCAGAGCCTCCGCGACCTTGAGCCCCGTCAGCGACGGGTTGATGACCGGCACACCGACGAGGGCCTCGATCTCCTTGGCCATATCAAGGAACCCCATCGACATGCAGCCGAGAGCTAGGACGTCCGCGCGATCTCGCTCAACGGCGAGACGCCCTGCCGCGGCGATCTTCTCAAGCGACGCAGCGCGGTTGGTCGCCAGCTCCAACACCGGGATATTGACCGAGACCACCGAGGCCAGTTTGGCGTGCACACCGGCTTTGAAGGCCAACTCGTAGCTGCTGGCGATCATGCTGTCCTCAATCGTGAGGACCGAGAAGCGGTGTCCGAGCATCGCCGCAACCTGGAAGCTGGTCTGTCCGGGACCGACGACGAGCATCGTGTCGGTGATCTCACGAGCGGCATCCAGCCCCGGGTCGCCGGCGCATCCGAGGATCGCCGCATCATAGCCCTCGCCATGTGCCGCGTAGATCAGCTTCATCGCCGCAGGGATCGACAGGTACTCCTCATACATACTCTCGATGGAGGCCGGTCCCTCACTCGCACAGATGATGTCCACCTCGGTGCCGGGCGCAGCCCAACCCCGCAGCATGCCCACCCGGCGATCCAGCTCCTGGCGGTCCATCGGACCGGGAACAGCGTACAGAATGCGCATCGTCATCACGCTCCTCTCACCAGACTTCCCGCAAGACCCGGAGCACGTTCTGCCCCACCACCTTGGCGATATCCTCGTCGGAGTACCCCTCGCGCACCAGGTAGCGCAGGATGTTCTTGGATCCCTCAGTGGGGTTCTCAATGCCGCGGACGTAGGCGACCTCGTTGAACGCCTGGGTATTACCCTGCGTCCCCTGGGTCGAAAGATGCGCGGCGAAGGCGTGGTGCAGCCCGACGTGATCACCGTAGAGGGTATCAGGACCGAAGGTCACGTGGTCGATGCCGACGAGATCCTTGACGTACTCGAAGTGCTCCATAAAGGATTCGATGGAGTGCTCAGTGGTCTTGCGGGTGATGGTCGTGTGCGGGGCCGCCTCGATACCGATCACGCCACCCTTAGCGGCACAGGCCTTGAGGACCTCATCGGGGGCCAGGCGGCGGCTATCCCAGAGGGCCTTGGCGCCGACGTGGCTCATGAAGATCGGCTTGCTGCTGTAGTCGATGACGTCCAGCGTCGTCCGGATGCCGACGTGCGAGCAGTCGATGGCCATACCGATCTTGTTCATCCGCGTCACGACCTCGCGTCCGAAGGCCGTGAGCCCACCGTCGTGATCTTCCTTGAGGCCCGAACCCAGCGCATTCGACTCGCTGTACGTAATGCCCATCAGCCGCACTCCGAGGCCGTAGAGGATATCCACCCGATCGACCTCGTTCTCGATGGGGGCAGCCCCCTCGATGACCAACACCAGCGCCAGCTTGCCCTCATCGTGGGCGCGCTCGATGTCCTCCACGCGCTCGGCCTTGATGATAAAGTCCTGATGCGCGATGTCCGAGAGCCGCATCCCAATGTCGTGGATGATCGACTCCCACTTCCATCCCGCCTTCGAGTGAATCGTGCAGGTGCCGTCCATCATGTTGTCGAAGACGCAGTCCCAGTTGCTGCGCGCTAGCGCCGCATAGGCAGTCGCCTGCCGTCCCTCGCGATTGTACTCGAAGACATCGCGTGCGATGTCCTTGGGGAAGAGGACCGGGTGCTCGTGCAGCGAGATGCAGATGAGCTCCTCGGCCAACGCCTCGGCCCGGACTTCTTGATCCACCGTCAGTGGGATCAGGTACTCAGGGAAGATGTCGTCGCCACCGCAGAGGTCGAAAGCGCGGTAGTCGACGCCTGCCTCCAAATACCGATAGGCTGTATAGCCGTTATAGGCTCGTTTCTTCGCCATTCACGAATCTCCTTAGTTGGATAATGGATCTTGTCCGCACGCCACCCACGCATCTACGTCTTGAGCACGTGGAAGCGCGCGATAGGACACTCAGCGAACCCAGGTCGCCGCAAGGACGCGCAGGGCGTTCTTGCCCACCACCTTGGCGATCTCTTCCCTCTCATAACCATGGCTCACAAGCCAGCGGATGATGTTCGGGAAGCACTCGGTCGGGTTCTCCAGCCCCTTGACGTAGGGGACCTCCTCGAACGTCGGCCCCTTGTGCGTCGCGCCGATCGAGAGTTGCGAGGCGTAGGCGTGATGCAGGCCCACGTGGTCGCCGTAGAGCGTGTCAGGGCCGAAGGTCACGTGGTCGAGCCCGACCAGCTCGGCCACATACTCGAAGTGCTCCATCACCGACTCGATCGAGTGGTGCGGATGAGCCGCTGTGAGCGTGGTATGCGGGGCGGCCTCGATGCCGATGAGGCCGCCGCCTGCGGCGACCGCCTTGAGCGCATCGTCGGACTTCATACGGTTCGTGTCCCAGAGGGCGCGGGCCCCCACGTGCGACATCAGAACCGGGCGCTCGCTGGCCTCAGCCACATCGATCGCCGTGCGATCGCCGCAGTGCGCGGTGTCGATCGTCATACCGAGCCGGTTCATACGGCGCACGACCTGGCGTCCGAAGGTCGTCAGGCCCCCATCGGTGGGCTCCTTGAGTCCCGACCCCAAGGCGTTGCTCTCAGAATAGGTAATCCCCATCGCCCGCACGCCCAGGCCGTAGAGCACATCGACGCGATCGATCTCGTTCTCGATGGGCGTCGCCGACTCGAAACTGGCAACGAGGGCAATGCGATCCTCTCGCTTGGCACGCGTGAGATCGTCCAGCGTACGGGCGACAAAGAGCATGTCCTGATGGTCGAAGTCGCTCTGGCGCATACCGAAGTCGTGGATCACGTCGGTCCACTTCCAGCCGGCAAGCGACGTGATCGTGGCCGTGCCGTCCATGAAGTTCTCGAAGACCACGTCGAGGCCCGAGGCGGCGAGACCCGCAAAGCCGGTGCGCTCCCGGCCCTGACGGGCATACTCGACCGACTCGCTGACGTCCTCGGGCATCACGCTCGTGTGCTCGTGGAGCGACACAATCATCTCCTCTGTGAGGATCTGCTGAACCAGGGCCTCCTGAGCCTCAGACACCGGCACCGTGTAGGTCGGCACGCGCGCGATCTGTGCCGCAAGCTCAAACGGACGGTAATCGATGCCCGGTTCCAGGTACTGGAATGAAGCGTAGCCGTTGTAGCGTTTCGTCTTCATCAGGATCACCTTTCAAATTCCTTCCAATGCTCAGCCACGCATCCTGCGTGCGTGGCTGAGCATTGGAGTAGAGAGCGCGCTAGGGTGCGTCGTGCCGGGTCGAGCGATAGCCCAGGGTCTGCGACACCCGGGCCGCACCCCGCAAGACGAGGTCGGCGTAATGCTGCGACGTGGCTTCAGGCATGCGCGATAGAGGGCCTGCCACAGACATCGCCGCAACGACCTGACCGCTGTAATCGCGAATCGGCGCAGCGATCGAGACCGCGCCCACGTCGAGATCGTCCGCCGTCACAACGTAGCCCTGCTCGTGAATCTCATCGAGGAACGCCTCAAGGCGATCACGATCCGTGTAGGTGTACGGCGTGATGGGATCAAGGCTGATCTGATCGAGAATCGCCTTGCGCTCACTGCTCGGCAGGAACGCCAGCAACACCTTGGGGATGCCGCCCGTGTGAATCGGGGCGCGGCGTCCCACCGACCCAAACAGGCGTACCGACTGCGGCGACTCCCGAGCCGCGAGCACAAGGACCTCAGTGCCATCGATGGCACCGAGGAAAACTGTCTCGCGGGTCTCATCACTCAGCCAGTCCATGACCGGCGTAGCAGCCTGAACGACGACATCGCGGCTGCGCACATGATCGCAAAACTCCACCATGCGCAGGCCCAGGGTATACTCCCCCTGATCATTGCGTACGACGAGACGATGGGCCTGAAGGGTTGCGAGGATGCGAAAGACCTTGTTCTTCACCAGACCCGTCCGCTCAGTGATCTCGGCAAGTGAGAGGGCGTGATCCACGTGCAGGAAGGTCTCCAGCACGTGAATGGCATCTTCGACGACGGCAATTCGGTAGTCAGGCATAGGTCTCTTCATGCGGAAGCGTTATATTGTATATAACGCTGTTATATTAGGTATATTCTACTCGATGTCTCCCTCGCTGTCAAGCCCTGTCCTCTGGAACTCGCCTCCATCGAGATCGGGCGGCTGCACACCCTTGACGCGCGCATCATTGGCCCTATCATAGAGACTGTATGAGCTGCGTTGGAGTGACAGAGGGGGCACTCTGCTCCGCAGCGCGGTAGCGGTCGGGCCTGCACAGCAGCGGCTGGCTGTGACAGTCAGAGCAGAGCGCACATACCCGTGGCGGAGAGAGCGTCAGTATGACATCAAAGACGAGCACTGAGTTACGTTGGCTGCACGCGATCACGCGCATCTCGGGCGCTCTGGCAGCGGGACTCGGCGTCGCTACGCTGATCGGCTGGGTCAGCGGCATGTCACTCCTCACCACGCTGGGGGGCGCACACATCCCGATGGCGCCCAGCACGGCGTCCCTCTTCACGCTCCTGGGTCTGCTGATGGCCCTTGGCACATCGTCACGGCACCGCACGATCAGAACCCTGCTCGGCAGCCTCGTCGCCATCTCAGCGGCCCTCCTGCTGGTCCCCAGCCTGTTGGGCATCCGCCTGCCCGCCGAACACCTCGGCCTACGCATCGCGGGCACCGTAGGGGGCGCTCCCCTGGGCCACATATCGCCGATCACCGCAGGCGCCCTCGTGCTGGCAGCCTTGACCTATCTCCTGATTCACCTCGCGCCGCCGGCGCGAGCCCGCCTGATCAGGGTAGCTCTAGCCCTATCCTGGTTGCTCATGCTCACCAGCATCGTGCTGATCACCGCCTATCTGCTCGGCGGACCGCTCTTCTACGACACCGGTGTGATCCCCCCCGCGCTGAACACCTCCCTCGGCTTTCTGTTTCTGAGCTGGGGGCTGATGGCTTGCGCAGGCCACCGTGTCCGGCTCCGCGAGGAATCCGAAGCCGACTATGCGCCGCGTCCACCCTATGGGCTCCTGGCGATCTTCAGCTTGGTCGCCCTGATCACCATCGGGATCGCGTATGTCTACTTCAGTGCCTTTGAGCGCGAGTTCCGTCGCGGGATCGAGAGCGAGCTCTCAGCTGTGGCCGACCTGAAGGTCAACGAGCTGACGTTGTGGCGTCGGGAGCGCATCGCCGATGGCAGCCTCTTCTACCGCAACGTGAACTACGCGGGCCTGGTCAGGAGCTATCTACAGAGCCCTGAGGATCCGGAGCCCAGTGAGCGGCTCTGGCTCTGGCTCGAAAAGCTTCGCACCGCCTACGACTACCAACAGGTGGCTCTCCTCGACGCGCAAGGCGCCCCTATCGAGGTTTCACCTCCGCTCGATGAGCCCGTTTCGCCCCATCTCGTTGAGAAGGCACGCGACGTGCTTGCCGCGCAGGAGATCGCCTTCATCGATTTCCACCGCCACGCCCCGGACGGACCGGTGCTCCTGAGTGTCTTGGTACCCATCCTGGACGAACGGGAGGGGGATGCAGGCCTCGGCGTCCTCGTGATCGAGACCGACCCCAACCACTATCTCTACCCCATGATCCAGCGTTGGCCGACCGGGCGCGCCACCGCCGAGACCCTTCTCGTCCGCCGCGAGGGCGACCACGTCCTCTTCCTCAATGACCTTCGCTACCACGACGACGCGGCCCTTCGACTCACGATACCCCTGACCGAGGAAGCCCTACCTGCCGCGATGGCCCTACAGGGCGCCGAGGGCCTCGTCGAGGGCCTCGACTATCGTGGCATACCCGTAGCCGCCGCCGTGCGCCGCGTGCCCGATTCCCCCTGGGCCCTTATCGCGAAGATCGACACCGCAGAGATCTACGCTCCGCTGCGACAGAGACTCTGGCTTGTCCTCGGCGTCGTCGGGCTGTTGCTGACGGGTACGGGCAGCGCTGTCGGCGTCGTGTGGCAGCGTCGGGATCGCTCTCACTACCGCGCGCTCTACGAAGCGGAGATGCGCTATGGGACCACCCTGCAGAGCATCGGCGATGGCGTCATCGCGACCGACGAACACGGAAGGGTGATGCTCCTCAACGCCGTCGCCGAGAGCCTGACCGGGTGGACGGCGCAGGACGCACGCGGTCGACCGCTGACCGAGGTCTTTGTGATCGTCAATGAGGCATCTCGTCAAGCAGTGGAGAATCCGGTCAGCCGGGTCCTGAGCGAGGGTGTCATCGTCGGGCTGGCCAACCACACGTTGCTCATCGCACGTGACGGGCGGGAGATCCCCATCGCCGATAGCGGGGCCCCGATTGCCGACCCTGACGGCAACATCACCGGCGTCGTCCTGGTCTTCCGGGACCAGGCCGAGGAGCGCGAGGCCCAGCGGCGTCTGGAGCGTGAGCAGGCCCGCGCCCAACGCTACCTTGATACGGCCGGCGTGATCATGGTCGCGCTCAGTCCATCCGGCGAGATCACCATGGTCAATCGCAAAGGATGCGAGGTGCTTGGCTATCAGGAGGATGAGCTCATCGGCAGGGATTGGTACGAGTTCTGCTTGCCCCAAGAGGAGGGCAACCGGGTGCGTGAAGACCTGACGCGTCTCGCGAACGGCGCCCCGAGCTCCGGCGAGGTGATGGAGAATCACATCCTGACCCATCAGGGTGACCGTCGTCTCATCGCTTGGCGCAACGTCGTCGTCAGGGACGAGGCCGGCACCGTGACCGGCATCCTCTCCTCGGGCGAGGATGTCACCGATCGGAGAGTCGCTGAGGCCGAGCGTCAAGCCCTGCTCGAGCTCAACCGTGAACAAGCCCAGCAGATCACACAGATCATTGAGACCGTCCCGCAGGGTGTGCTCCTCCTTGATGCCCAAGGTCACATCGAGCTGACCAACCCGGTCGCAGCGAGCCAGCTTTCGCTCCTCGCCGATATCGACATTTACAGCCGTGATGGCGTCCAGCAGCTCCCCACCTCCCCCGATCCCGAGTCAGCCGAGGAGCCGCCACGACTCAGCCATCTCGGCAACCGCTCCCTCTCCGAACTCCTCACATCGCCGCCCAAGGGCGTCTGGCACGACGTACACGCCGAGGACCGCACCTTCGAGGTCATCGCCCGCCCCATCGCCAACGGCGCCGATCCCGAGCACTGGGTCCTCGTCATTCAGGACGTGACCGAGGAACACCAGGTACGTGAACGGCTGCAGCAGCAGGAGCGGTTGGCTGCCCTCGGCCAGCTGGCCGCGGGTATCGCCCACGACTTCAACAACATCATGGGCGTCATTGTCCTTCACGCGCAGATGGCAGCGCGGTCGGACCACCTACCGATGCGCGACAGGGAGCGATTGGAGACGATCAACCAGCAGGCCCATCACGCAGCTCAGCTGATCGAGCAGATCCTGGATTTCAGCCGCCGTGGGCTCCTGGCGCGCCGCCCCCTCGACCTGCTGCCCCTGATCAAGGAGCAGGAGCGATTGCTCAAGCGCACGCTGCCCGAGAGCATCACCGTCGAGCTGATTCACGCGCGGGAGGCCTACCTGGTCAGCGCCGACCCGACCCGGATGCAGCAGATCATCATGAACTTGGCGGTTAACGCGCGTGACGCAATGCCGCAAGGAGGCACGCTGCGCATTGCACTGGATCATGTGCATCTCGACCGTCACGCATCGCCACCGGTCGCGCGTATGACAGCGGGCGACTGGATCACGATCTCGGTCACGGATACCGGCACGGGTATCCCGGCGGAGGCCCTGCCGCACATCTTCGAGCCCTTCTACACAACCAAGCCACCCGGTCAGGGCAGCGGGCTGGGCCTCGCCCAGGTGCATGGCATCATCGCACAGCACGAAGGGCACATTGACGTCCGTACCGAGCCGAACCATGGGACAACCTTCACCATCTATCTGCCCGCTTCGTCTACTACACCGGACGCCGTCCTGGAGCTCGCTCAGAGCGAGACGCCTCGCGGTCAGGGCCAGGTGATTCTGGTCGTCGAGGACAACGCCGTGCTGCGCGGGGCCCTCTGCGAGACGCTGGTCGATAACGGCTACCAGATCCGTGAGGCGCCCGACGGCCTTGCTGCGCTGGCCCTCCTCGGCGAGGAGCACGTCCATGTGGACCTCGTTCTCAGCGATGTCGTGATGCCCCGCATGGGAGGCCTGGCATTGGCCAACGCGCTGCGGGAACGCGGCTGGACCATCCCCGTGATCCTGATGAGCGGTCATCCGCGCCAGCGCAACCTCGACGAGCTGCTGGCTCAGGGCGTAGCCGACTGGTTACCGAAGCCCCCCGACCTCGACGACCTCGCCCGTGCCGTTGACGCCGCCCTTCGGAACCGACGCTAACCGCCCCGGGACTCGGCAGCCACCATCAGATGAGCTCAGCTGAGCGCCGCAAACCGACCGCCCGGCAAGTTGACGCAGGCCTCGGGGGTTCTATACTGAACATCGTGAGCGGGTGCACAGCGCGCCCTCATCCTGTCACAACGCACACTGCGCAGAGGGAGGAGCACGATGGAGACGACCCATCCACTGGAGCGCGATAGTTCTCTCTCGTGGGAGACTGAGATTCCGCTGGTCACCAATCCCCTGATCGCGAGACAACTGCTGCTCGTCTCGGCAGGTGCGGGTCTCTTGATGGCCTTCTTGCTGACCTTCATCTTGGCCACCACCGGTGAGTTCGACCAGATCCCGATAATGCTGCTGATCTCGGCGGCGGCAGCCGTGGTTCTCGGGATCCTGCTCTTCTTGGTCGCTCTGATCGCGTTCGGCAACCACATCCGCGTCAGCTTCACGGTCGACAACGAGGGTGTGCTGTGGAAGACGGTGGATCGACGCGCGCGCGCCGGCAACCGTCTGGCCCTGATCGCGGGCCTATTGGGGGGCAATCCACAGACGGCAGGCGCCGGTCTGCTGGGCACGTCACGGGAGACGGAGGCGGTCCGCTGGGACGAGCTCGCCGGTTTCACGGTGGCCCCGCGCCACCGGATGATCACCCTGCGCGGCACGTGGCGCCCGCTGATGTTAGTCGTCTGCCTTCCCGAGAACTTCGACCAGGTCACAGCCTATGTCAACGGCAGGATTGCGGCGCCAACAGACAGCGCCAAGCTCCCCGCCTTGCGCAGCAGACCACTTGTCAGAGGCCTGTTGCACACGGGCCTGGTCGCCCTGGCGGCAGCGCCCGTCTTCGCCCTGGCCTCCTACCCGTTCAACCTCGATCTGCTGCTGCCCCTCATCTGGTTCACCTTTGCACTGGCGACGGTATGGCTCATCCCGCTCTTCGGCTGGGTCGTCATCGCCTGCAGCGTGCTGCTCGGCCTGCAGATCGCATGGATCGGAGCTGCCGAGTTCGCCTACCTCGATGGGATCGAGCAGGTCACCTTCTTCCTCGCCTTCGCCGGCCTCACCATGATGTTCGCCCTCGCCTGGCGCGCCCTGCGTGGCAAGGTCATGTCGCCTCTGATGGCGCCCTGACCCGGGCTCATCCGGACGCGACCTCCGCCCAGCACTGAAGGGCTGGGGCTATGCCTTCTCACGCTCCCTCCGGATCCCTATCCGGCAGTCGGCGCATCGGCAGTGCGCACCGATCAGGGCAGCTCCCATCGGAGCGTCCAGTCTCCCTCGACGACCAACCTGGCCCCCCCAACCATGACACGGTACAACCCCGGCTGCACGCTGCCGCTCGCCGGGTCCACGACATCAAATCCCAGCCACACCTCATAGCGCGGATCGCCCTCCGCCACAGGCCCCGCACCGCCAACCGAGCTGCTGAGATCCACCCGGCGCCTGTCGGGGCCGGTCACGGCGGCTAGACTCACGCCGGAGAGCCGCCTCAAACGCGCGACCGGCGTGATGGGCTCCGAGCGCAGCATCAGCATCGTCGTGCCGTTGAGCTCCGCGAGATGCGCCTGGGTGAAGTGCAGCTGAACCTCGCCCAACGTCACCGGGATGTCCACCTCCCACGTCGAGCTGACAGCCCATGGCGCATCATCACCGTGGTCCGGCGTCAACCCATCGGGCACCGGTACGTCGAAGCCTGCTGTCGCGGATGTCACGATCTCGACCGCAGGGACGTGCAGTGTGAGCTGCCGCGCCAGCGGGTCCAAAGGCTCGAAGGCTATAGCGGTCAAGTCCACGCCCATCGGCTGACCCGGCGCTGTGCCCACAGCAGGCACCCAACCGACGGCGCGCGCCGGTGCGTAGGTGTGCACACGATCATCAGTCAGGGAGAGCCCCTCCGGTCTGACATTAGGCCAGTTCCAGCGCAGCGCCGCACTCAGCGTCGTCCCCGCCGGCGGATCGACCAACCCGACCTGCACGTGCGTGAGCCGGTCGGTCAACACGACCTTTTCAACCTGCAGCGTCAGCCCGTGTCGTGTCTGAGCGGCCTCGGTCGGGTAGATCACCACCGGGGTTAGGTCTGTTTCCACGCCGTCAGTCGAACTCGGGATCTCCCACGAGACCGTCCACACATCATTGAGACAGAGTCGGGCGCCGTCGATCGGCACGTGGATAACCCCCTTGGGCATCGGATGCCCCTCCTCGACCACGAGGCCCGCGCGCACCTGTTGCGACTGTGGGCTATAGCCGCCGACACTCCCGGGCCGGAAGCCGGCGACGGCTCCATCGAAACGAAGGCCGCAGAGCCCCATGATGCCGTCCTGAACAACGGGCACGATATCGAACCACAGGGTAGGCCGCAGGATCACGTCCTCAGGAGACCCCAGCTCCTCGTTCACCAGCCGGGCGCGGAGGACGCGCATGGAGACCCCCGCCACATCCAGCACCAGATCCATGGGCCAGACATCGCCCACCTGGGGATCGTCCCCCAGATCCAGCGTCAGAGCCGCCTCCGCCGGGACTTCGAAATCGAAGCCGCCCATCGTCAGCGTCAGGGCCTGCGCCGCGAGCGAGACCGGCGAGAAGGTCACCGTCTGAGTCAGGGTCGGGATCTGATGATCGGGCTCAGGCCCGCCGTCCGCATCCGGCTGCACAGCGACGACCACACTCTGGCTCAGGCTACCCTCACCCGAGCCTCCGACCTGTTCGTAGTAGACGTGGCCCACATCGTCGCTCAACTGCGGCAGATAGGAACCGCGGATGAAGTGGCTCTCCCAAGAGGGGTCAGCCCACTGGAGCTGGAGCTGCAGCGCCGTCTCATCCGGGCTATGCGCCACCTCCAGCACCCGGAGCGTGACACCGTGTCGGGCATCGACGGCCTCGGGTGGCGTGTAGGGCTGCGGGAAGAGCTCCGCCACGAGCTCGCTGGTAGCGGCACGCAGTGCGAGCGGCATCTCCCAGTCCTCGGGCGCGGCGCCTGCCGGCACCAAGGGCAGAGTCGGCACGACCAGCGTCACACGGTAGACCTCCGGCGGCAGCGCCGGGAAGACAACCGTCCCCCCACCCCAGCGCAGCGTGAAGGTCTCCGGCGCCAGCTCCCGCCCATCGGGCAGGCGCAGCCGTGGCGCGTGACCCGGTGCCATCTCCGGCCCCTGGGGGATCAGCCGGTCCTCCCGCGGCAGCCCCTGGCTGCTGAAGACGACCGTCGTTTCATCGGACCGGGCAAGCACCTGTCCTACCGTGAGCGTCACGCCATCGCGCGTCGCGGCGACCGGCGCCGCGAGCACCCGCGTCGCGTCCAGGTCAACGAAGCCGATGCCCGGGGCGTAACCCAGCCAGTGCCGGACCTGCGCCCAGACACGGCGCGGCCCCATCGCCGCCAGGGCCAACACCACGATGAGCAGGATCGCCAGAGCTCCCGCTGCGCCCCAACGCCGCCAGGCGTGGAGCTGCACCCGCGTCTCCGGGATCGGGTGCAGCCGGGCCATCAGCCGGCTCTCAAGACGCTGCTCGAAGTCGCCTGTCGCCTGGGGCTGCGTCGCGAGCAGAAGCTCAACGACGTCCTCGCGCCCATCCCATTCGGCACCCGAAGAGGGCGCGCCACCGATCGCGCGCTCGATATGGGCCAGTACCTCTCTGTCCGCCTCTGTCAACGCCATCACCTTATCCATGGGATACCTCCGCTGCTGCCGGCACCTCTTCCGCTGAAAGGGCAGCTTGTTCATAATGCTCCTGCAACCGGCGCACGCCACGAGAGAGATGCGCCGCGACCGTGCGCTCGTCGAGATCGAGGAGCGCAGCGATCTCCTGGTTCCGCAGCCCACCAAAGAAACGCAGGGTGACGATCTCCTGCTGTCGCGGGGAGAGCGCGCCGATCAGGCCGCGTAGCTGCGTCAGCACCTCCTTGCGGGCCAGCTCATCGGCGGGCAGCCCGTCGGCGACTTTCACATCGGGCAGCAGCTCAAGCGGCAGGGGCTCGGGCGCCCGTTCGGCGGCGCGATAGAAGTTAGCCACTAGGTTATGGGCGATCCGGAAGAGCCACGCCGCGAAGCTCCCCTCCCCGCGCCAACGGAAGCGCGACAGCTGCTCCACAGCTCTGAGAAACGTCTCAGCCGTGAGGTCCTCCGCATCCTGGGCCCGCCCCACGCGGTAGGCGATATAGGCGTAGATCCGCGGGAAGTAGGCACGGTAGAGCTCGCGAAAGGCCTCGGGATCACGACGCGCCCGCGAGACGAGGCGCCGCTCCTGCGTTAACTCCTGGATCTTCGACAAAACTCACTCCTGTCAGCACATCACCCCATGTCGGATCGGTCACATCCGGTCGATCGCTTCACTTACTCAAACACCGACCATGCGGAAATACTGCGAGAGTATGTCTGCTCCCATCATAGCATACTTGCCCGCCCAACGACCTACCCCTCCCTCCTATCGAAAGATAGGTGACGTCCTATCCGTTCATCCTCTAGACTGTAGGCAGTGAGACGCACACCAGACCAGAACTCGGAGAGGGCACGAGATGAGTCACAAGACCCAACCGATGGGCCGCATCTACGAGATTCGTTTGCAGGGCCACCTGGACACACGCCGGGTAGGCTCCTTCGATGGCTTGACCGCCACGTGGCTTCCCTGCGGAGAGACCGTGCTCACGGGTCCCGTCGCGGACCAGGCCGCGCTCTTTGGTATCTTGGACCGCATCCGCGATATGGGCATCGCGCTCCTGGCTGTGTGCTGCCTCGACTCAGAAAGAGAGAGAGGAGAGACGCACCTATGACGCTTTCGACCTATGAACCCACCCCGCTTGAGATCAAGCTCACGCAATGGCTGGGCACGACCGTGCTCCAGCCCTACTACCGCAGCTTCACCCGCAGCCTGGGCCTGCACGGCGGTGAACGCGTGCTGGACTTCGGCTCCGGATCTGGCGTCTGCTCACGTCATATCGCCGACCGTCTGCAGGCCGGCGGACAGCTCGACTGCGTGGACATCTCCCGCGGTTGGATGCGCGTGATCCGCCGGACCCTGCGCCGATACGATAACGTCGGCACCTACCGGGGCCGCATCACGACGCTTGACCTACCCGAGGCCGCCTACGACGTGATCGTGATCCACTTTGTCCTGCACGATATCCCCTCCGCCGAGCGCCCTGACGTGATCGCGGCGCTGGCGCGACAGCTCAAGCCGGGAGGACGGCTGGTGCTGCGTGAGCCGCGGGACCACGGCCTGACGCTCGACGAGCTGGGCCGCCTGATGGCGGCGGGGGGGGCTGCGAACGACCGCGACAGCAGCCCACCGCACGACGATGCCGGCTGTAGTTGATGCAACCTACTCAAGTTGAAAGGAATCACAATGAAGACCGAAACTATGCGGAAGATCCGGCCCTACGCTATCGTCCTGATCGTCCTGATGAGCTACTTCCTCGGCCTGCGCCCGCTGCTCGGCGCGGGGCCGAGCGTCCTGATCGAGGGCGTGGCGCTGGCTGCCGGCTTGTTGGTGCTCATCGGCGCGCTGCTCCTGGCGGGGATCGCGGGGATAGCGCTGGCGCTGGGCAAACCACGGGCGCAGCAACTGCGCCGTCGCGGCGCGGTCGCGCTCGGCGCACTGGCCCTGATCATCGCCATCGTCGGTGCCTCGCAGGCCCTGGCGCACACCCCGCAAATCCGCGGCGCCGACGGCAAGCCGCTCCCGGGGAGCATCGCCAGCGTCGAGGCGGTGGAGCTGGGCGGCGTCCGGCAGTGGCTCATCATCCGCGGACAGGACGTGACCAAGCCCGTGCTCCTCTTCCTCTCCGGCGGGCCCGGGGCCAGCGAGGCTGCGCGCGTGCTGCGCTTCAACCAGGCGCTGGAGGAGGACTACGCCGTCGTCATCTGGGAGCAGCGCGTCTGCACCAAGTCTTACCCCTCGATCAACCCGAAGGGCGATCTGACGGTGGCGCAGTACACAGAAGACATCATCGAGCTCGCCGAGATGCTGCGCGCGCGCTTCGACGAGGAGACCATCACCCTGGTGGGCCACTCGTGGGGCACCATCATCGGCGCGCGCGCCGCGCAGGCCCGCCCCGACCTCTTCACCCACTACGTCGGCACAGCGCAGATGGTGGATGTGCAGGAGGCCGACCTGCTCGTCTACGATGCGGTGTATGAACACGCCCAGAGAACCGGCGACACGGCCTTTGTGCGGACACTGGAGGCGCAGGGACCGCCCCCCTACTTCGGCAAGAGCCCTATCCAACCCTACGCGACGCTCTTCGGACGGGAATACGCCGTCTTCGAGGTCCCCAATATCCGGAACGAGGTCTACCGCCGCGACGGCGACATCCTACTGCTCTCCCTCAGACGGCCCGAGTACGGCTGGCTTGACCGCGTCTACTACCTGCTCGGCTTGATGAACACCTTCAACGCCGTCTATCCCCAGCTTCAGGAAATGGACTATCGCCAAGATGCGGCCCACTTCGCCCTGCCGGTGACCATCATCCTGGGCCGTCACGACATGAACAATCCTTCGCAGATCCCCGAGGCCTACTACGACCTCATCGAGGCGCCGAGCAAGGAGCTGATCTTCTTCGAGGAATCGGGCCACGGTATGATCTGGGAGGAGGCCGACCGCTTCCACGAGGTCATGGTAGGGATCGCCACGAATGCGACGCGGTAGGGTGGTCTCGAAGCGGCTCGAGCGCCGTCGCACCCGCGTTTTCCCGCTGACGGAAGGTGCCGGCGGCGAACCAGCGCGTAGGAGGTTGGTTTTCCTCGCAATGCTGTTAGCATAAGGGCGTGTGACGACCAAGCAGACGAAAGGACGACGATGAAGATCTCTCAAGGTAAGGCCGTACAGATAGACTACACGCTCAAGAACGACGCGGGGCAGGTGCTCGATAGCTCTGAGGGGCGGCAGCCGCTAGCCTATTTGCACGGCGCAGGCAACATCATCCCCGGTCTGGAGACAGCACTGGAGGGTAAGGAGACCGGAGACACGCTCTCGGTCTCGATCCCGCCCGAGCAGGGATATGGCGAGCGCAAAGACGAAATGGTGATGACCGCCGATCCTGCGCAGTTCCCCAACGCCGATATGATCCAGCTGGGCGCTCGATTCCAGATCCAGACGGATCAAGGCCGCTACCTGGCAACGGTGGTCGGCGTGACCTCCGATGCGGTGAAGTTGGACCTCAACCATCCCTTGGCGGGTGAGACACTCCACTTCGACGTCGAGGTGATGGACGTTCAAGAGGCCTCGGAGGAGGAGATCGCCCACGGCCACGTGCACTCGGGACACGAACACTAGCTTCACCTTCCCGGTAACGCCGTCGGGACAATACACACCGCGCTTCCTGGGCTACCTTCTCGCCGCGCTG
>JAXGUU010000002.1:0-38449 GCA_040774145.1 Anaerolineae bacterium | reverse complement strand
CTGCTTTCCCTCCCCACCGTCGCTTTACATCGCCCCATTCTCCCTCACCCTCCCCCCGCAGCCTTCAGAAACTCGCTCAACCCAGCTCTATGTCCCTCTGTCGTTCGGTTCCCTCGGTCATCCTATCCCTTTTACTGCGGAATCTCAGGGTTGGCTTAACCCTTGACGTTTAACGTACTCCGTTATATCATGAGTCCATGATACGGAGCTTTGCGTGCTCGGAGACGCAACGAGTGTTCCAGCGACAGAGGTCGCGGAAGTTCCCGCCGACGATTCAGCCGGTGGCCTTGCGAAAGCTGCGTATGCTGCATAGAGCTATGGGCCTCAATGACCTGCGTGTTCCGCCGGCTAACCGCTTGGAGAAACTGCGTGGGGAGCGCGAAGGTCAGTACAGCATCCGGATCAACGATCAATGGCGCCTCTGTTTTGAGTGGCTGGAAGGAGATGCCTATAGCGTGGAGATTGTCGATTACCATTGAGGAGACGAGAGAATGTCTGAGAAGAAACTGGCCCCCGTGCATCCGGGGGAGGTACTGCAGGAAGAGTTCCTCAAGCCGATGGGCTTGAGCCAGAATCAGGTGGCTTTGGCTATGGGTGTTCCGGCTCGACGCATCAATGAGATTGTACTCGGGCGCCGACGGATAACGGCGGATACGGCCCTCCGGCTGGGTCGTTACTTTGGCGTCTCTCCGCAGTTCTGGCTTTGTCTTCAGGTGGACTACGACCTTGATCTCGCGGAGGACGAGTTGTCGGAGCGACTGGATCAGGAGGTACGACCTTTGGTGCAGGTAGGGGAGTGACGTCGGTCCTCTAAGACGGTTCCCTAACGCAAGGAGCATCGACGTACGATGCTCCTTGCGTTGTCTGGCCTTAGGTTTCGGGGTGCGACGCTAGCCCCAGATCCGGCGCATATCCTCACTGGTCACCAGCAGCTCATCCAGCGTGCCGTCGGCCTCGAGGCGCCCGTCCACCAGGAGCAGGATGCGGTCGGCGCGGCGCAGCGCCGGGCAGCGGTGGGAGACGACGAGACATGTAGCGCTGCTCCCCGCGCCGGTGCTTGCGAAGACGTTCTCCCACAGGCTCTGCTCGGTCTCGACGTCCAGCGCGCTGGAGAGGTCATCGAAGACCAGGAGCTCGGGCTCGCGCACGAACACCCGTGCAGCGGCAGCCCGCTGTCGCTGTCCTCCCGACAGCCGTACGCCCTTCGGGCCGATCATCGTGTCGAGGCCGCTAGGCATGTGTCCGATGTCATAGTCCAAAGCAGCAAGTCGGATAGCGCGCGCCAGGTCGACGCAATCCTCCGGCAGTCCCATCAGGATGTTGTCGCGCAGGGTCTCACTGAAGAGGTGCGGAATCTGGGCGGTGTAGGCGCTGCGCGGCGGCGTGAAGAACGCGGCCCGATCCTGCACCGGCTCGCCGTTCCACAACACCGTGCCCTCCTCGCTGGGCAGCAAGCCCAGGAGCGCCCGCAGTAGCGTCGTCTTGCCCGATCCGACGCGTCCGGTGATGACGACGAAGTCGCCCTGCCGTAGGGAGAAGTCGATGTTCCGGATGCCGCAGGTCGCCCCGTTTCCATTGGCTGCGTAAGTGTAGGTCAGACCCCGCACGTCCAGCTGCCTTAGGCGGTCTTCCTGTCTCCTCTCGGGCACCGTGAGGCTGGGGAGTTCGCCGCGTAGGTAGATGGGGTGGTGGGTGACCAGCCGCTCCCCAGCGTCGGCGCGCGCCTGGGTTGTAAGGCTTTCCTCCTGCATCAGCTCCATCAGGCGCCGAAAGGCGACGCCGGCCTGCTTGAAGCGTGTCGTGAAGCCTCCAGCCTCCACGATCAACATCGTGAAGCTATCGAGACACGTTACGAAGAAGGCGAAGTTGCCGATGGTGAAGGTCTCGTCCCGGATGGCGCTCGCGACCAGGATCAGGATGAAGCCGGTGCTGAGCGTACCGGCCTCCTCGCACATCGAGTAGAGCACCTGGTTGAGCGAGCGGTCGCGCACCATCGCGTGCTGTCGCTGTCTTCCGAGCGCGTCAACGTGCGAGGCGACGTGGGCTTCAGCGCCCCCGACTTTGATCGCCTGGACGGCATCCAGGATCTCGGTGAGGGCGCCGCTGAAGCGCGAGGTGGCAGCTCGGCTTACCTGGCGGTAGCGCTCCGCGTGGGCCGCCATCGCGCGCGAGATCAGAATGACGATGACCAGCGGGATCAATGACAGGATCGCGATCTTGGCATCGATGGCGATCATCAGCGCCAGCGTCACCAGTGTGTAGGTCATCACGGCAATCTGGTCGGCGATCCAGCCGATGGTGTCCTCAACCTCGCCCACATCGTCACGGATCGTATTGAGGGCCTCGCCCGGCGCGCCGGGGACCGCCCTAGCCCCCGGTCGATTGAGGATGTGTGCGAGCAGGTTGCGGCGCAGGAGCGAGCCGATGCCGAACTTCTGCCGGGCGCTGACCACGGCGCCCGTGCCGATGGTGAAGATGTGGAAGGTCCGCGTTACAATCACGTAGACGATGACGCCCGCCACGCCATAGCGAAAGGGCTGATCGCCTGTCAGAGTGTCGTAGAAGAGCTTCGTCCCGATACGCGGGGTCAGCTCCATGATATGGATCACCAGCCAGATCCCCAGGTATCCGAGCGACCACCAGGGCTTGAAGGCGATCAACCGCCAGAGCATCCGACTCGTGCTGAGACGTGACTGGGGCACGGCGTTGAGCGGTCCATTGTGTGTGGTTGCAGTCATCCCTCTCTCCTTGCCCTCAGGCCAGTACGTCCTGCATCCCTGTCTCCAGGAGATGGTAGAAGTAAGATGTGGGGTCGGTCGCGAGTTGTAGGCGATGGCCCTTTTCACGGATCTGACCGTCCTCCAAGATCAGGATCTCATCCGCTCGCTCGACGGTGGGCAAGCGGTGCGCGATGATGATCCCGGTTCGCTCCGCAAGGAGCAGGTCCACAGCGCGTTCGACGAGGAGCTCGGTCGCCGGATCCAGGCGCGATGAGGCCTCATCCAGGATGATAAGGTCAGGATCGGCGAGGAAGACGCGGGCGAAGGCCAGAAGCTGGGCCTGTCCCGCAGAAAGCCCGGTCCCTCCTGAGCCCAGCTCCGTGTCGAGTCCCTCAGGAAGGCTCGTGAGCCATTCGCCCAGTCCGAGCTGGTACAGCACCTGTGTGATCGCTGCGTCGGAGACGCTGGGGTCAAAAAGCGCGAGGTTGTCGCGCACGCTGGCCTGGAAGAGCTGCACCTCCTGGGTGACGAGCGCCACGCGCCTGCGGATGTCGCCGATGGTTGTCTCGGTCAGGGGCACGTCGCCCAGGCGGACCTGCCCCTCGGTGGGATCGTAGAGGCGTAGGAGCAGCCGCGCCAGCGTGGTCTTGCCGCTCCCGGTTCGACCGAGCAGGCCCAGGATGTGACCGGGTGACAGCTCAAAGCTGAGATCCTGCAGCACCCGATCGTCGGGCGTCGGCGTCTCCTCCTCCTGCGTGTCATCATAGGCAAAGGAGACCCCATCCAGGGTGACCGATAGGGCACCCTCGGGCAAGGGGTTGCCTGCACCGTCGGTCAGGCGCGGGCGCATCTCGAAGAGCGCCTGAATGCGTTCGATGCCTGCCTCTGCGTGCTGCAGGTCGGTGATCTGCCGGCGGAGCTCCGCGATCTGTCCGAAGAGCATGCCCATATAGGTGCCGATCATATAGACCTCACCGATCGTCAATGCACCGCGGAAGAAGAAGTAGCCGGGTAGCGCGTAGGAGAGGACCTCACCGGCGGCGACGAGGGCGGCGTTGGTCATCCAACCGGAGTAGCCTGCCAGGCTGGCATTACGGTTGATGGGGAGCCAGCTTTGCAGGTGCTCGTAGAGCCGGTGCATCACGTAGCCTTGGGCGCCGTTGGCGCGGATGTCCTCCGTGCCTGTGAACTGCTCACCCAGAAATCCGTAGAATTGCGCGCGAATCTCGTGAAGTTTGGTCCAGTGGGGCGTCACGAGATTCCGCAGCCGCATCAGGATCAGCAGTCCGGTGATGGCGTAGAGCGTAAAGACGATGCCGTACTGCCACCCCTGCCGAAAGAAGAGCGCCAGCACACCGATGGCCAAGATGCCGTTGCCGGTAACGCTGATGACGAAGCTCGAGAAGAAGTTGGAGAGCGCGTTGACGTCCGTGTCGATCCGCTCGGTGAGTTCCCCGGGCTGGTGTGCCTTGTGAAAGGTCATGTCCAGCCCCAGGCAGTGGCGCAGCAGATCCAGCCGCAGTGCATTGGTCGCCGTCCAGGCCACCGTCTCGCCGACATAGACGCTGATCACGGTCAGCGCCTGCGTCGCGGCAGCGATGGCCAGAAAGAGGGCTCCGTGGCGCAGTAGCTGCGTGGTCGGCGCGCCGGCAAGCGCCTGATCCAAGAAGGCTCGAATGATCTGCGGGTTCACCAGGCGCGAGGCGATTTTCAGGATCAGCAGTATGCCCAGCGTCAGCATGCGCCGCCACTGCGGTCTCAGATAGGTCCGGAGCAGGCTCCAGTAACGCTTGATCGGTAGTTTCATCAATAGTTCTCCATGTGCTCGGGAAAAAGAAAAGGCCGCGGACGTCACAGACGTCCACGGCCTCAAGCTTCTCACGGGTAGGACACGAAGTCCCTATAGACGCACTGCGACAACATTCTCCAACGGCACCTGACGCATCACTACAGCTCCTCCCATGGAGGAGCACCCAAGCGCAGCGCCCCACACGAATGTGGGTCCTGCCGGTTAGGCCTTAGTGCCGGGAGTGGTTGTCGCTCACCATCGAAATAGAGTCCTCCAGAGTTACCTCCTCAGTATGAAACCGGTCGCCGGAATGTCAAACGGTCGCGAGTTCCCGCCAGATCGCTGACACGGTGGGGACCACCCGTTCGAAAGCCGGGAGTGGCAAAGATTAACTCTTCAATATATTGACAAATATTGGTCATTGTGCTACAATGACAGCATATTCAGTGATAAGGAGTCGAGAGATGAAACAGGCCAAGGTGTCTGAGCAAACGTTTGCCGGGTTGCGAAAGTTCAACGTTGTCATGGGTTTCCTGCACCTGATCCAGGGCATCCTGATGATCGTGCTCAGCAATGACACGACCTATCCGATTTTCACGAACTTCCTGAGGTTTGACCGTGAGACCTTCTCGCTGGTGCCCGATCCCCAGCTCCTCTACGAGCTGCGCTTCGGACCGGCAGTGGCGCTCTTCCTCTTGATTTCGGCGGTCGCCCACTTCTACCTCTCCACGGTGGGATATCGTCGATATGTCTCAGACCTTAAGAAGAACATGAACCCGGTACGCTTCTACGAGTATGCCCTGAGTTCGTCGTTGATGATCGTGCTGATCGGCATGCTGACCGGCATCTGGGATCTCGGAAGCATGATCCTGATGTTTGGCCTCAACGCGATGATGAACCTCTTCGGGATCATGATGGAGCTGCACAACCAGGCGACCAAGCGGACGGACTGGACGGCCTTCATCTACGGCAGCATCGCCGGGATCATCCCCTGGATCGTGATCGTGCTCTACTTCTTCAGCGCGCTCTCCTCCGGGGACGCCAAGCCGCCGGCCTTCGTCTACACGATCATCCCCACGCTCTTTGTCTTCTTCAACGCCTTCGCGGTAAACATGGTGCTGCAGTACAAGAAAGTAGGGCGTTGGAAGGACTACCTGTTCGGCGAGCGGGCGTATATCGTCCTGAGCCTGACGGCTAAAACAGTCCTGGCCTGGCTGATCTTCGCGGGGACCCTCGCGCCCGTATGATCGTGCCCGCGCACAACGAAATCTGACCCGCATCGCCCGGCACCCCCACGTGTCGGGCGATGTGCTATATCGAGCGTGATTCCCCGAGATCTGAGCCGAAGTTATCGTGTCTGATGAGAACTGGGATTGCTTCTTGAGGTCGTGCGCGGTATCATGGGGGTTGTCGTTGAGCCCTAAATAGTGTGGACGGCTCCACTTACTGTTGGAGAGAGGGGGATACGTGGCGTTGAGGAACCGGATCATCCGGCTCGCGCGACGCGGCACGTGCGCAGCTCTCGCGGCTGGTCTGGTGCTGCTGGTGGCTATCTGCCGCGTCACCCCGCTGAATGCCTCGTCCCAGTCCGCACCCTCATCCGGGGACCCTCACAGCCTCGGCTTCACCCGGTATAGCCTGCCGCTGAACCGCTACATCCACCGCGTGGGCAGCCTCCTCCTTGACGATGTCGTATGGAGCGATACAGGCGTCGCTGTAGCCATCGTGCAGGTCTTCTGGGCCACCTGGTGGTTCCGGGGGATCGTGGTGCTGCTTATTCTGGGCGTTGCTGTAGCCGTCTATTGGCTGCGGATCCGGGCCATCGAGGCGCGCAGTCATGCCTTGGCGCGACAGGTCGCGCAGCGCACCCGTGAGCTGGCTGCCGTGAATGCCATCGCTGCTGTGGTGAGCCGGTCGCTGAACCTCGACCAGCTGCTTGCCGATGCGCTGGAGAAGACGCTCCAACTGATGAACTGCGAGGCCGGTGGCATTTACCTACTCGATCCGAGTGCCGGCGTGCTCACCATCGCGGCCCACCAAGGACTGAGCCCCGAGCTGGTGGCTGAGATCGATCGGCTTGAGGTGGGCGAGGGGTTTTCGGGGTATGTCGCGGCATCCGGTGAGCCCCTGGTTGTGCCGGATGTCTCAGAGGACGGGCGGCTCACCCGGATCGCCGTCGAACAGGAGGGTTTCCGCTCATTTGCCATTGTACCCGTTGGGGCCAAAGGCAGGATCAGCGGGACGCTCTTTATGAGCACGCGCCACCTCCGTGAATTCAGCCGGCGCGAGGTCCAGCTGCTGGCCTCTATCGGCGACCAGATCGGTGTGGCGGTTCAGAACGCGCGGCTCTTTGAGGGTGAACAACGCCGTGCTGAGCAGTTCCGAGTGCTTAGCGAAGTCGGACGCCGCACGACGTCAATCCTGTCGACGGACGAGCTCCTCCATCAGATGGTCATCCTTATCCGTGAGGGCTTCGGCTATGACGTCGTTGAGATCGGCTTGGTCGAAGGCGAGGAGCTGGTCTTCAGGGCGGGTGCGGGACGCGAGACAGACGGTGACGGGCGCCAACCCTTCCAGAGCTATCGAATCCGCGTGGGCCAGGAGGGCATCGCGGGTGAGGTGGTTGCCACGGGGATACCGATTCTGATACCCGATGTGCACCGGGAGCGGTCTTTCACCGGGGCTCTGAACACCGCTACCTGCTCAGAACTGGCCGTGCCGATCAAGACCAAGGATGAGGTCATCGGTGTTCTCAACATCCAATGCGTGGTGTTTGACGCTTTCGACGAAAGTGACCTAGCGGTCCTGCAGGCCCTTGCCGACCAAGCAGGCTCGGCGATCGTGAACGCCCAGCTCTTTGAGGCCGAGCAGCGGCGGGCCGAGCAGTTCCGTGTCATTAGCGAGGTCGGCAGCCATATCACGTCCATCTTGGCGGTGGATGAGCTGCTCAACCAGGTTGTAAGGCTCATCCAACAGACCTTTGGCTACTACCACGTCGGGATCGGCCTTGTTGAGGGTGATGAGGTCGCCTACCGTGTCGGTGCCGGAGAGCTTTGGGACAAGCTGGAGTTCCGGTTCGCGCCCGCTCGCTTTGTGATGGGCAGGGAGGGCCTCACCGGCTGGGTGGCGGCGACGGGCGAGCCCCTGCTCGTTCCCGACGTTCGCGAGGATCCGCGTTATGTGTGGATGAGCCCCGCTGAAACGCGTTCGGAGCTGATTGTGCCTCTGAAAGTCAAGGGCGACGTCATCGGCGTGCTCGACGTCCAGAGCGATCAGCTTAACGCCTTCGACGAGAGCGACCTCTTGGTCCTCCAATCGCTGGCGCATCAGGCAGCTATCGCCATCGAGAACGCACGGCTTTACGAGCAGGCACGTCGGTTAGCCGTGATCGAGGAGCGGCAACGGTTGGCCCGTGAGCTCCACGACTCGGTCACCCAGGCGCTCTATGGCGTCTCCCTCTACGCGGAGGCTGCGGCACGCCGTCTGGATGCAGGGATGGCTGATGCGGCTAAGGCGTATATGTATGATGTGCGCGACACGTCGCGTGAGGCCCTGCGCGAGATGCGCCTGCTTATCTTCGAGCTGCGTCCCTCGGTGCTGGAGAATGAGGGGCTGCTGGTGGCCTTGCGGACGCGTCTCGAGGCCGTCGAGGAGCGAGCGGGCATGGGGGTCAGCTTCCAAGTGGAGGGTGCGGGAGAGATCTGTCCGATGATCGAGGAGGGCCTTTACCGGATTGCCCGTGAGGTGCTGAATAACGCGCTCAAGCACGCCGCCGCACAGAATATCAGCGTGAGCCTGACCATCTGGCAGGACGCCGTGGTGCTGGAGATCGTTGACGATGGCGTCGGCTTCGAGGCCGACGCCGCGAAGGAGGGCGGTGGGTTGGGTCTTGAGGGCATGACCGAGCGGGCGGCACAGATCGGGGGCGAGTTAGTGTTGGATAGCGAGCCCGGGCCCGGAACCCGGGTCAGAGTGGCGGTGGCTCGATGAACCTGGGGAGCCGGATCGTGGAGAGAGACGACGGCCGACGAGCGGGGACGACCGATGAAGCGATTCGTGTGCTGATCGTCGACGATCACGCCATTGTTCGCCGGGGTATTCGTGCGCTTCTAGAGACCGAAGAGGGGTTTGAGGTGATCGGCGAGGCGCAGGACGGGCAGGAGGCCCTGGAGAAGATCGAGGCCCTGAATCCTGACGTTGTCTTGCTGGATCTACTTATGCCCAGGATGGACGGTATCGAGGTCACGCGCCGGCTCAGGGCTCGGGACGCGCGGGCACGGATCCTGGTGCTGACGAGCTTCGCCGCCGATGACAAAGTCTTCCCGGCGATCAAGGCCGGCGCCTCGGGCTATTTGCTGAAGGATACGGGACCCGAGGCTCTGGTCCAGGCGATTTGCCAGGTTTGCCGCGGCGAGTCGTCACTCTCGCCCACCATTGCCCGTAAGGTGCTTCAGGAGCTGTCACGCCCCTCGGACCGCCCCCCGACCGAGGACCCGTTGACGGAGCGCGAAGTCGAGGTCCTCCAGGTTGTTGCCAAGGGGAAGAGCAACCAGGAGATTGCAGAGGCGCTGCGGATCAGCGAAGCCACCGTGCGCACACACGTCAGCAACATCTTGACGAAGCTTCACCTTGCCAGCCGCACGCAGGCCGCCCTCTATGCCCTGCGCGAGGGTCTGGCGTCACTAAGCGACAGATAAGCGAAAGCCCATCCCCGTTACAGAGCCTCGGTGCAGCGCCCGGCTGCACCTGTGGCCTACGCGTTTTGTTGTAGAGGCCTACGTGCCGTGTCGACACCGTCCCCTGGAAACATCGTCCTTTCTGCGTAAAGCGATTCCGAGCTTCGGCTGATGACGGCGACGCGCCCTTGGGATAGGATATGGATGAAGACATCAGACGTTTCATCTCTCCCGTATCATTGTCATCGTGCTTGTGAGTCCGATCGTGACATCCGAAGCACCAGAAAGGGATACCGATGATACCTCCATATACCTATGCAGCAGCACGAATGGCCGAAAATAGAACCAACGATACGCTGCGACACGGTGAGCTTGCTCGCTTGATCAGCCGAGCCAAGCCTATCCGGCCCGCCATGGGCGGTCGGCTTCTGGCGCGTGT
This sequence comes from Anaerolineae bacterium, assembly GCA_040774145.1. Lineage (GTDB taxonomy): Bacteria > Chloroflexota > Anaerolineae > B4-G1 > SLSP01 > PWVB01. The sequence continues at coordinate 28,825 of JAXGUU010000002.1, read as the reverse complement.
CGATCGTCTGCTGGCCGTTGTTACGGATCCGCTGCGCGAGAGCTGTGCTCTCTTCTGGAGCCGCTCACCCGCCTGTGTGATGAGGTGACCCTCTGAGTAACGTCTCAGATGAAGTTGATGTGAGCTGACAGCTGCAGCTCAAACAGTCCGACACACGTGTGTGCCGGGCTGTTTGCTGGAATTGGAGCGCAAGAAACGGGTATGCCTCCGGGACGACAGCCGTTATACTGGAAGGCGTTGTGGTAAGTCTGTGGCTTGGAGGGAACCCATGGCGGAGAAGGCATCGAGGGGCTATGAGACGGTGGCGGATCGTTGGGAAGCCGTGGTCCAACGTGATCCGGATGCCCGCAGCGCCTTTGTCTATGGCGTGATCACGACCGGGATCTATTGCCGTCCCGGGTGCCCGTCACGCCTGCCCCGTCGCGGGAATGTCCGGTTCTTCGAATCGTGGTCAGCGGCGGAGTCGGCGGGGTTTCGCGCGTGCAAGCGCTGCTCGCCGCGGACGCCCGATGTGCCGAACGCGGCACTGCCTGCTGTCCTACGGGCCTGCCGGATCCTCGAGTCCGCTGAGCGCGCGCCCTCGTTACGCGAGCTGGCGGATGCGGTCGGGTACAGCCCTTATCATTTCCAGCGGGTGTTCAAGGAGTTGGTCGGTGTGTCGCCGAAGCAATATGGCCTTGAGCAGCGTCTACGCCGGGTTCGGGAGGGCGTGCAGGAGAGGGAAACGATCACCGCGGCGGTTTTTGATGCCGGCTACGAGTCACTCAGTCGCTTCTACGCATCGGGTGCTCCTGCTCTGGGCATGAGGCCGTCCGACTATCGCAAGGGGGGACGAGGGATGGTGATATCCTACGCTGTAGCAGCATGCTATCTTGGCCGTGTGTTGGTCGCGACGACGTCACAGGGCGTCTGCCGCGTGGATCTGGGCAGCTCGGATGAGGAGTTGCTTGGGCAGCTCAAGGAGAACTTCCCTGAGGCTGACCTGCAGGCAGGAGGCCCGGCGTTCGATGCAGTGGTGGACGAGGTCGTCGTTCTGCTGGAGGCGCCCAGCCTCGGCATGTCACTACCTCTTGATGTCCAGGGTACGGCCTTTCAACGGCGTGTTTGGGCTGCCCTTCAGGAGATCCCGCCGGGGGAGACCGTCAGCTATAGCGAGCTCGCCGCGCAGATCGGCCATCCGAAGGCTGCGCGAGCGGTCGCGCAAGCCTGCGCCGCGAACCAGGTCGCGGTGGGGATCCCGTGCCATCGCGTGGTGCGCAGTGACGGCGCTCTCGGCGGTTACCGCTGGGGGCTTGAGCGCAAGCGGGCGATCCTGGAGCGTGAGGCTGCGGGGGCGAAGCGCTAGGGGCCGCAGGTAGCGGCAGTGGGGTAACAGGGCTATCGCATGTGGCTTGCCGGCAGCCTGGCGACCGCGTCCGACGCCCCGAGGACGGGGCTACCAGCCTTCCAACGCATGCTTCCCACCCCCCCCCTCGTCCGCGAGGGCCTCGTCCGCGAGGGCGCCGTCTTCGGGGCGGGCCGGTCCGGCGGCAGGCCCTAAGGATCGCAGAAGTGAAGGCGGCGTAGCCGCTCGAAGGGTGATATGCGATCGCCCTGGCGGGGTAAGGCGCGAGGTGCGTTGGAGTTCATGGTAGAATCATGGTGCGCGCGATGCTCTAGGCAAGGAGGAGGCACGTGTCCCAGCATGGTGTGTATAGCGGAGCCTGCTGTTTGTTGCTGGTGTTGCTCGTCGGGTGTGGGGGCTCACCCTTGATGCCCGCCGGTGCCCCCGAAAGTCCCGAGGCATCTGTGGGGGAAGCGACTCAGACGCCTACGATGTCCCCGTCGGTTGACCCCACGCCGGAGCGACCGCTCCTGATGGTACACTTCATGCCCTGGTATGAGACCCCGGACGTCAGTGGTGTTTGGGGGTGGCACTGGACGATGGAGCATTTCGACCCCAGGCAGGTGCGTGAGGATGGGATGCCGGATATTGCGTCGCACTAGACGCCGCTGACCGGGCCCTATGACTCGCGCGACCAGGCCATCCTGGAGTACCAGACGCTCCTGATGAAGCTGAGCGGCATCGACGGCGTCATCGTGGACTGGTACGGCATTGAGGAGTTCTGGGATTACGGGGTCATCAACCGCAGCACACAGGCGCTCTTTGCCGCGGTCAAGAAAGCCGGCCTGCAGTTTGCTATCTGCTACGAGGACCAGACGGTCCGACATATGGTCGACAACGGGCACCTCGCGGCAGGCGACGTCTACACCCATGGGCAGCAGGTGATGCGTTATCTACAGGAGACCTGGTTTGACGACGAGGCCTATCTGCAGATCGAGGGCCGACCGGCGCTCTTCGTCTTCGGCCCGCAGTACTACAAGAACCCGTCGGATTGGGACCAGCTTTTCTCCGTTCCGGACAACCGCCCAGCCCTGATCACCCTCGACCGGCACACGGAGTCCGCGGCGGTGACGAGTTTCCCCTGGCCTCCGATGTGGGCGAGCACCCAAGGTGTGCTTAGCGAAGAGGCGCTCGTCGGCTACTTGGAGGGCTTCTACGAGAAGGCGCAGCGCTGGGACACCCTCGTGGCGGGGGCTTTCCCGGGCTTCCATGACATCTACGCCGAGGCGGGGGTGGGCAACTCGTACGGCTATCTCGACGACCGGGAAGGCGAGACGTTCCGGCTGACGCTGGACATGGCGCTAGACCACGATCCTGACGTGATTCAACTGATTACGTGGAACGATTATGGAGAGGGCACGATCATCGAGCCGACCGCGGAGTTCGGTACCCGGTATCTCGAGGTGGTGCAGGAGACGCGCCGCTCGTTCAACGGCGATGCCTTCCCCTACACGGCGGACGATCTACGGCTTCCCTTACAGCTACTCCAAGCACGCAGACGCCACACGGGTGACGCCGGCCTACAGGCTCGACTCGACGAGGTGTTCGCGACGATCCTCTCCGGTGCCCCCGATGAGGCAGCAGCGCTCCTCGCGGAGCTCACGCCTGCACCCTGACAACACATCCTCATCTCACTGAGCAAGGGGGAACATCGTCTATGCAGCGCAATGGCAGAAGCTTTATCGTCGGCATTGCCGGTGGATCGGCCTCGGGGAAGAGCGCGCTGACCCGATCACTGCTCGAGGTCCTGGCGGAGGCCAAGCCGGCCATCCGGACCCAGGTCCTGCACACCGACAGCTACTTCAACCCCCGGTCGCCCGATATGCCGACGCTGGTGCTTTCGACGACCGGCAAGGCTGTCCCTGACTTCAACCGCCCCGATTCGATAGATGCCGAGCACCTGCTCAGCGATCTGGTGTCCATCTCCGGGGCCGAGGACGCGCCCGATGTCCTGATCGTCGAGGGCCTGATGGTCCTGCACCTGCCGGGAATCCGCGAACGTCTGGATCTGCGCCTGTTCGTCGAGCTGGACGACGATGTGCGGGCGCTGCGTCGCCTGATCCGCAACCTCGAGCATCGGGGAGACCCGCTCGCCGATCAAGGGGCAGCATCGATTGCCACCTACTATCTCGAGTCGGCAAAGGTCGGGCACGCTCGCTATGTGGAGCCTTCTCGGGTGCATGCGGATCTGATCGTACGGGGCGATGCCGACTATGCGCGCATCGCCCCGATGGTTGCCGCTGTGATTCGCGACGCGAGGTCGTAGCTTCGTCGGCTACTTGGCCATGTTGTAGAGGAAGTGGATGGCCGTGTCGATGTTGACGGCGAAGTAGTCCAGGTCGTAGTACTCATTGGGCGAGTGCCCGTTGCCGCCGTTGCCCAAGCCCATGCTGACCACGGGCGCTCCCAGGGCGTGTTGGAGCATACCGATGATGGGCACCGAGCCCCCGGCGCGCTCCATCCGCGGGGCGTGGCCCCAGGTCGCGGTATAGGCATCGATGGCGGCTTGCGCAATCGGGCCGCTGATCTGCGTCTCCGCGGGCCACGAGCTGGACAGGATGCGCACGTCGATCTTCAGCGTGTCGCATACGAAGCCGTTGACGAAGGCGATGAACTTCTGCTCGATGTCGTCGGGGTCCTGGTTCTCCACAAGGCGCATGCTGACCTTGAAGCCGGCCTTGGCGGGCAGCACGGTCTTGGCCCCGGCACCCTGGTACCCTCCGTAAATGCCGTTGACGTCGCAGGTGGGTTGCGCCGTCGCCCGCTCAAGGTAGCTGTAGCCCGGCACACCCCAGAAAGTCTCGAGGCCGGTCTCCTTGCGCGCGTGCTCCAGCGCGAGCGGTTCGTTAGTCTCAATCAACGCCTGGTGAGCCTCCGAGACCGGCACGACATCGTCGTAGAAGCCGGGGATTCGGATGCGGCCCTCGTCGTCGTGGAGGGCGGCGACGATCTTGCCGACCATGTGGGTGGGATTGTGCACCACACCGCCAAAACTACCGGAGTGCAAGTCGCGCTCCGGCCCCTCGATATTCACCTCCGCAGTGACGATGCCTCGGACCGAGGCCATCATCGATGGGATCTCGTCAGATGATCCGCCGTCGGAGATGACGACCACGTCCGCTGATAGTAGCTCCTTGTGGGCCTCGATGAAGGGCGCCATCGCCGGTGAGCCGCTCTCCTCCTCACCCTCAAAGATGAACTTCACATTGATCGGAAGGCTGCCGTTGGCTGCCATCACCGATTCAAAGGCTTTGAGATGCAAGAAGACACCGGCCTTGTCGTCGATCACGCCCCGGGCGTAGAGCCTGCCGTCGCGGACGTCGGGCTCGAAAGGTGGCGCCACCCAGAGATCCAGGGGGTCAACGGGCTGGACGTCATAGTGAGCGTAGAGGAGCGCGGTGGGAGCCTCGTCCCCTGCGTGTAGCCAATCGCCGTAGACCGCCGGCTGTCCACCCGTGTCCATCACCTGGACGTGCTCGATGCCCAGGCGCTTCATCTCGTCGGCGATCCACGCTGCGGCGCGGCGGACGTCGGCACGATAGGCGGGATCGGCGCCGATAGATGGGATGCGCAGGAGCTCCTTGTATTGCTCTAGGAAAGATTCGGTGTGTGCATGGGCGTAGTTGATGCTTGCTGCGAGGGTTGGGTTGCTCATTGAGTCCTCCATGGTTGAAACCGGATGATAGGATGCGATCTTCAGGCGCCAGAAGAGCAGTGCGGCGACCAGGTGGATGCTGCCGGCAACGTAGAACATCGTTCGAATAGTCGTTGCCTTGGTCAGCAGCGTACCGAGCAGCGGCCCGGCAAAGATAGCGAAACTGGCCAGCATGGTATTGACCGCCACAAAGCTGGGCCGGCGGTCGGCGGGGCAGACGGCCAAGAGCAGATCGAAGAACGAGAGGTTGACGCCGGTGATGAAGAAGCCCTGGACGACCGCGACGAGGGGCAGCCAGACCTGGCTGGGCACAAAGGCCGTCAGCACCGGGTAGAGGGCCGTCCCCACGGCGCAGATGAGCAGGGGAGAGCGGTGCCCTCGGCGGGTGATGACCCGGCTCCACACGGCATAGCCGACGATCAACGCGAGCTGGTTCGCGGTGGCCTGCCAGCCGATCCAGACGTCGGAGGCTTGGAGTTGCCTAATCCAATAGACGCTGTAGAGGGCCGTGGGCATATTGAGCCCGATCCTGAAGACGGAGGTCGTCAGCTCGTAGCGGATGAAGGCCGGCAGCTGCAGGCTCCGCCAAAAGGAACGCATCTGGTGCCCGAACGACCGTGCCTTGAGCTCCGTGGTGGCGGGTGGTTCGGCACGTCCGGCGACGCGGAGCTTGCCCCAGTAGATCATACCTGCTGAACCACCCAGGAAGGAGATGAAGAAGACGATCTGGTAGCTGAAGGGGAAGGGTAGTCGGTCCAGTATCTGCCCGAAGATCGCCACCGCGCCGGCGGTCACGATGCTCAGGATGATCCAGCGCATGCCGTTGACCTTCGCGCGCCGGCGCGGGGGGATCACCTCTGCGATGACTGCCATCCACGAGGACTCCAGGAGCGCATTGGCGATGGCCTTGACCGACCAGATCGCGATGATGACGACGATGAGGTGCTCGGGCCGTATAAAGAAGGGTAGGATCGCCACGACGAGGATGGATCCGCGGTGGAAGATGCGCACCAGGTTCGTAAAGCGGACAAGATCCTCCTGACGCTGCACGAGCTGTCCGGCGGGGATGGACACCATCACCATCACGATGGCGGGCAGCGAGGTGAGCAGGCTGACCTGTAGCTCCGAGGCCCCCAGGCGGACCAGAAAGATGGAGATGAAGCTGAAGACGCCGCCCATCATCAGGCCCTGCAGGGCGGTATCGAGCGTGAAGTAGAAGATATTGCGGTTCTCTAGCGAGAGCCGCTGTGGGTGGAGCCACTGCATGAGCGTCGGCAGGACCGGCAGGCTAAACGGACGACGCAGGGTACGTGATCTTATGGCGCGCACAGCTTGATCATAACACCGAGCAAGAATCTCACAAGAGAGAAGGGGAACGGGAGTAAACGAAAGCCCCCGTCGATTCCGGCGTTGCCGCAGGAATTGTCGGGGGCCGACGATGCTGAGTTGATGGGTCGTGCAGGATTCGAACCTGCGGCCCTGGGCTTAAAAGGCCCCTGCTCTGCCGGACTGAGCTAACGACCCAGGCAGTTGGGAGTATAGCACGGGGGATTGGGTTGTCAAACGGTGGACAGCAGCAGACCCTTGGGGTTGCCGAAACCCCAAGGGTCTGATCCGTGCGATCGTCAGCCCGCAGCCGTCAGGGCGTAGTACCGCGGGGCGCCGGGTAGGGTCAGCCGACCATCTGTAGCGTGCTCGACGAAGAAGAGGTGGCTGGGGCAGCGGCAGTCGGAGGCGCCGAAGCGCGGGACAACGATAGCGGCGGGCGTGCTATTGCTGAGCGCTTGTGCCCAGGCGCATTCAAGATGCTCGTCGGGTGCTACCCAGACGCCGAGGGGCTCGGCGATCGCGCGCAGGTGGTCGATGTGCCAGCGCCGCACCGTCGTGCCCCGCAGATGCCGGCTTACCCGCGCTCGCAAGCCTCCCGGCCCCCAGGCGCTGCCCATGTACAGGTAACTCCCCGCCGGGAAGTGCCACAATCCCAGTGCCCCGATAGTGCACGACGTGGGGGCGGCGAGGGAGAGGACAATGCCGTAGGTGCCGCCGGTGGGGGGTAACATAGCGGACGAGAGGACGTCTAGTGGCGGAGGTGACGTTGCCAGATTCGGCTCCCGAGCCATGTCAGGATGAGGCCTAGGGCCAGGACGAAGCTCCCCGCCGCATCCATCAGGTAGATGGCGTGTTGGCTGTCGAGTTCCCACAGCTGCACGCCTTCCTGTGCGGTCGGAAGGGCGAGCGCGAGCAGGCCCAGGAGGATGAACAACACCCCCGCGGCATTGACTGCGACGACGAGCCAATTGCCACGAGAGGGGGGCATCAACTCTCGTCGGGCGGCGGAACGGGCAGGTCCTCGACGGCGGTGCTCATCCACTTCTCGCCGGTCTCGATGAGCATGACGGGGATGTCCTCACGAATGGGGTACTTCCGTCCGCAGTCCTGGCAGACGAGCCAGTACTCCTCGCGGACGAGATCCAATACGCCCGGGTCCTCCTTGTCCTTGCGGCGGGTCTCGCCACTCACGCAATAGGGACAGCGCAGAATCTCCAGCAGTTCGGCGTCAACCATGGGTCCTCCTGGGACGGTAGGTGTCACGTTCAAGACGGCTGAAAGTATACCACGCGCGGTTACTCGGGCAAACACACACGCTTGACGTGCTCGCGAGCTCAAAGAGAATGCTGGGACCTAAGGTGTGAGATAAGGAGGGTGATGATGGGGATTCTGGATCAGTTCAGGATGGAGGGGCGCGTCGCTATCGTGACCGGCGCCAGCAGGGGATTGGGCAAGATGATGGCGCGTACCTTGGCCGAAGCCGGCGCGAGTGTGGTGGTCGTCAGCCGAGATCAGGAAACGGTTAGCGCGGTCGCCGCGGAGATCGCGTCCACTTACGGGACGCCGTGTCGTGCCGTCGCTTGCGACGTGACCGATGAGGATCAGGTCCGCCGGCTCGTAGGGACCACGGTCGATGCCTTCGGCAAGGTCGATGTGCTGATCAACAATGCGGGCATCAACATCCGGGGGGCCATCGAGGATCTGAGCTTGGAGGAGTTCCGTCGCGTGCAGGAGACCAACGTGACCGGGCCTTGGCTGCTGTGCCGCGAGGTTGCGCCCCACATGAAAGTGCAGCGATACGGTCGCGTGATCAACGTGGGCTCGATGCTGTCGCTCATCTCCATTCCGGAGCGCACGCCGTACGCCTCAAGCAAGGGCGCTGTCGTGCAGCTTACGCGGACCCTGGCCCTCGAGTGGGCGCCCTACGGGATCACGGTGAATGCCCTGCTCCCGGGCCCCTTCGGCACGGAAATGAACCGCCCGCTGCTCGACGATCCCGAGGCCTACCAGGCCTTCGTCGCGCAGATCCCCCTGGGCCGCTGGGGAGAGCTGGGGGAGATCGGCGGCGTGACACTCTTTCTCGCCAGCGATGCCTCAAGCTTCGTGACCGGGGCCGGCATCCTCATCGACGGTGGCTGGACCGCGCGTTAGCGTTCCTTGTCTGCATCGGTCTCCGGCCCGCGGTTCAGCATCGACCAGAAGGAGACGTAGGGGCGGTTCATATTGTCACGCCAATCCCGTGGACCAGGGTCGCAGAACTCGAAAAGGGCGCGCGTCAGGGGTATGCCCAGCCCGGCTTGCTCGGCGGCGTTCAGGAAGTAGGGGAGCTCGGCGAACTTCAGATCGTTCGCGTCGCCCTTCCCGTCGGCGATCTGGCGGCACACCCGGACCAGCTCGGCGCGCCAGCCTGTAGCGCCGCCGACCGCCTGCTCGATCGTCTGCGGATCGATGCCCTGGCGCGTGGCATAGCTGACGACTTCCAGCCAAGCGGCCTGGACCAGGCCCATAGCCAGTTGATTGACGCCCTTGAGGATCTGCCCCGCTCCGCTGCCACCGCCCAGGGTCAGGTGGTCCGGATCCGCCAGGACCTCGAGCAGCGGTCTGGCGCGCTCGAATGCGGTGACCTCGCCGCCGACGAAGACGTAGACCGGTTGGCGGGGGTCGCCGCTGACCGGCGCGTCCAACAGGGCAGTGCCCTTCGCGGCGAGGGCTGCGGCGACTTGGCGCGTGAGCCCGACCTCGGTGGTGCCCAGGTCGACGACAACCTGCCCAGGTCTGCTGTTGGGGATGAGGGACTGCTCGGCGACCGTACCAAAGACCGCCGAACTCCGGAGACTGGTGAAGACCACGTCACAGTCACGGACGACGTGGTCGGCGCCGGCGGCTGCTATCGCGCCTTGGTCCGCCAATGCAGCGCGTTTCTGCGCGACAAGGTCATAGACCTCCAGCCGCCAACCGGCCTGCAACAGTCGCCCGGCGAAGTGCGAGCCCATCCAGCCGAGGCCGATGAGGCCGATCACGTCGTTCTTGATCGCATGAGCGGAGCTGTTCATAGTCATCCTCCTATGGGTACGCGTTGATCGTCCGCAGTAGGGCCCGGCACCGCTCCACGGCAAGTCCAGGGTGGACGGAGTCAGCTTAGCGCCATGTCCCCGTCAGTCATACCCTTGCCGACAAGCGATCATCGCCCGAGTTTTCGTGCACGCAGGTGCAGGAAGTGAGCCACGATCTGGGTGCTCTGAAGGTTAGGGTACCTGCGCACCGTCTCATCGTTTGGGTGTGGCTCCTCGATCTGCTCCAGGACGAACCCGCTCGCCGTCACCAGGTTCAGCCACTGGCTCAAGGTTCGCGTGAAGTGAGGGACCCTGAAGTTCGGCAGGCCCGCTCTTGTCTCCGGAGGCGCGGCACTAAAGAGCCACTCCGTGACGTTCCCTTGGAGATTCCTAAAGTAGTCACCAACCTCCACGGCATATGTGCGACCCTCCATGTCGCGCACATTTCGCCGGTGAGGTGTATCGAAGCATGGATGCGTGATGGAAAACTGCAGAAAGCCACCCGGTTTCAGGATGCGATAGGTCTCAGCCAGTACAGCATACGTCTCAGGGATATCCATGAAGCTCATGAAGCCCGTGGCGAAGTCAAAGCACGCATCGGCAAATGGTAACTCCACCGCACTGGCGACCTGGTAATGAATGCCCTGTGGTGACCGGCTCTCCAGGGCCTGAGCGTGAGAGACAAAGATCTCCGAGATATCGATAGCTATGACGCGTGCGCGTTGTCCAGCCAACAGCCGGGTGTTGTAACCCTCACCGCAGCCGACGTCCAAGCCCAAGAGCCCATCCACCTCCGGTAGCATCGCAAAGAAGGCCGGTGTGTTGAGGTGGTCACGATAGACATCATAGCCTGCTCGCGCCAGCTTTGTCCACGCTTCAGCGTTTCCGTTCCAGTAGCGTCCAACTTGTGCGTGGTCCATGCCACCATCATCTCCTGGTCTTGACGTTGGAACTTGACGTTGCGAGTGTACCCTCCATCCCGGATTCTGACCAGGCGTCGAATGTGTGCGGATCAGTCGTTGCCCCCGACGATTTTGAAGACGCGCTCGGTAGCGGGGCGGCCCCAGGGATTGGGCGGCTCGGCGGGGCCGAAGGCGGGCTGTTGCCCGTAACCGGGCAGCCCCTGGGGCGTGACGACGATGACCGGTGGTTGGGCAGGGTAAGCCTGGCGTGGCGCCTGCTCGCGTTCCTGACGGCGGGCGTCCTCGCGCCGCCAGATGAGAATCCCCAGCGCCAACGTCGGCAGCATCGCCAGGATGCCGCAGCTGAGCCCGATGAGGAGGGCCAGCGAGTCGTGACTCAGCCGTTGGGTCACGAGGACGGCCATCGTGACGGCGAATAGCGCGCCGATCAGGCCGAAGAACCGGGCCAGGCGCTGCCCGAGCGGCAGGCGTGATTCGATAGGCATAGCATAGTCCTCAGTGTGTCTGCGTCGCATGGAATGTGTCCTTTCGTGACGTGTGACGGGTGATCCTCCGGCGATGTGCGCGCATCTGTGTCCGATCTATCCTTAAGGACTCAGTCGTCACGTGTCACTCGTTACTCATGGTGAGCGCCGGCATCGCGCGCTGCGGTGCCAACTGTGTCATCTGTCCGCGGATCTCACGCTCGCGAATGTCCGCCGCCTGGAAACGGATCGGTTGATCGCCGCCGGAAACGGCGAGGAAGTCGCCGCGCCCGTGAAGCAGGTGGGCCTCGGTGCCGCCGCGCCCACCGGCGACCAGGGCGTCCTGCGACGATGCGACCCGTCCGATGAGCCGGAGGGGGAAGTTGGCGCGCATCAGGCTGCCGAGGATCGCGGCGGATGGGTGCTGGGTCGCAGCAATGAGGTGAATGCCGGCCTCGCGACCGCGCTGCGCCAAGCGGGTGAGGGTGTCGGTCATGGTATCACCTCCGGTCATCATCAGGTCGGCGAGTTCGTCGATGAGGACGACGATACGCGGCGTGTCGGAATTGGGATCGTCGGGGAGTTCACCCCGCCGATCCCGGATCTCCATCGTGCGCAGGAGCGAGCGCAGGGCTTCGCCTGCCTCGATCGGGTCGATGATCAGGGGGCGTGCGAGGTGCGGGGCGGCGGCGAGCGCGCGGAAGGTTCGGCCCTTGGGATCGATGCAGAGAAGGCGCAACTCCCTCTCTGAGTTGGTGAGACAGAGTGAGGTAGCCATCGTGCGCAGCAGCACAGACTTCCCGGATCCGGTGGTGCCGGCGACGAGAACGTGTGCGACATCGGGTGCGGAGAGGCGGGCGAGTAGGGGGACACCGGAATCGGTGAGGCCTAGCAGCGCCGTGGCGGAGGGGACGGGGAGCACCTCATCCAGTAGCGCCATCAGCTCAACGGGCTTGGGATCGGGATTGGCGAACGAGAGCACGACGCCATCTTCATTGCGATCGACGTTGAGCGTCGAGACACGCATAGCGAGTGCTAGATCGTCGGCGAGACGCTTGATGGCAGAGAAGCGGGTGTGTGGTGCGGGGTTGAGGAAGAAGCGGATGAGGCGCGGACCGACAGTGCCGCCCGTGATGCGCCCCGGCGCGCGATGGGCGGCTAGGACGGCTTCGACGCGGTCGGCTTGATACTCGAGATAGGGTCTCACTTGCTTCGACATCGGCTACTCTCCCATCATCGTCGTCAGGTCTCTCGAAATAGAACATACGTTCTACTATCATTATAGTGATACTCGAATAGGTTGTCAAGATGCAGTTGCTCCGGCGCTGATCGACGAGCTGGGGCGGATCGTGACGCTCGCCGAGCTCAAGGTGATCCTGTATGTGCTGCGCCACACCTGGGGCTTCCAGGACTATGACGCGGGTCGGCGGATCACGCTCGACGGGTTCTGCCACGGCCGCAAGCGCAGCGACTGGACCCGGCTCGATAGCGGCACGCACCTGTCGCTCAACAGCATCAAGGCTGGCGTCCGTGCTGCCGTGGCACACGGGTTGCTGGTCCGCGAGAGCGACGGTCGGGATGCGGCACGGAGCTCCTACGTCTACCAGCCGAGGCGAACCGCAGACCAGGGTGTCAGGGTGCCCGGCGACGCAGGGGGTCAGCCATTGCTACCTGATCAGGGAAGGAATCAGATGCAGAGACAGATGCTGATGCTGAAAGAAACAATCTCCCCGCAGCAGACGGAGCCTCTGCTGCGGGATGAGGGTCTTGTCGGAAGGGATCCTGATGCCCGGATTCCGAAGCGGCCGGCCTAGGCGACGGGCGGAGGCGGAGGCAGAGCGGGCGAGACGCGCTTCCGGAGATGGAGGATCTGCGGGACCCGGGCGAGCTAGAGCAGATCGCGTATGTAATCTTGCTGCTCCATCACACCCAAGCAGCGCCGGAGGAGCTGCGGGTGCTCAAGCCCAAGGACCGCCTGGGCGGCGGGCAGCACGACGGTATCTCGCTGTCGTTCGGAGAGCTCGCGCAGGTGGGCAACCGGGGTGAGGGGAGTGCGGGGAGGACCTATCCGGAAGACCTTTGAGCTCTTCCGAAGAGCTCAAAGGTCTCAGACCGCCGCGCCCACTTTGAGGCCGGGCTTGACTTCGGTGCTACCTCACGACCAGAGGCAGGTAGACGTATTTCCACTCCTCGGCGAGCGCCCCCACGTTCCCGATGAGCACGACCTGCTGCGCCGGCTGGTCCGGGTCGGTCGAACTGATCTCCAGCAGGACCTGCTCTTCGATCCCTGCGACAGGCGTGTACTGCACCGTGACCCGGCACGCCGCGGCGGGCGCCAGTGCCGTCCCCGAGCAGCCGTCCTCCCAGAGCCGGAAGCCGGTGGTCAATGCCGCGCCCTGCTCCAGCGCCACCCGCTGGACGATCAGGCCCAGGCCGCCGGTATTCCTCAGCGTGATGGATCGGGTGATGGGGGTGCCCGCCGGCGCCGTGAACTCGACCGTGGCCGCGCTAGGCACGAGCTGGGCCGGGGACACGGCCAGGACATCCCATGCGCGGGCGTTGTTGCCCGGCGTGTTATCCGCAGGTGACGCTGCGGTGACCACGCCGCGGAAGCGGTGCGGCCCGGCGACCGTTGCCGTGACGGCGCCGCCGATCCAGCGCGTCTCAAAGGGCGCGAGGCTCAGCGTCTCCTGAGCGACCAGCCGCTCAGCAGCGCCGGGCGGCTGAACAAAGAGCTGCAGCGTGGCCGTCACCGCCGCGCCGGTGTTGCGCAGCGCGAGGGTGGCGGTCTGCGCGGTGCCTATCCGCAGCCGCGGCGCCTGCACGACCACCGGGTCGCGCCAGGGCATCGAGAGGGCCAGGGCGTCGGGAGCGATCGCCAGGTCCACCGTGGGCATGGGCGCAACGGTGACCGTCACCGCCGCCTGGGCGGAGGCCCCCAACCCATCGGTGACCGCATAGGTGAGCCGGTGGGTGCCGGGGCTCAACACCACGGCGCCGAGCACAGAGTCGTTCCCCAGCGGCCCATCCAGCGACGAGCGCCACGCCCCCGTGGCAGGCGCGCCGCCGCCATCCTCGCGGCTCCAGGCCTGCAGGGCCCACGCGTACCCCGGAGCAGCCCGATCGCCATCGCGAGGGCTGTGAATGACCACCTCGGGCGATCGATGGGGCACCAGCAGCCCGGTCACCTGGTCAGCCTCCGTGAGGAAGCCATCGGAGACCGTCACGCGGAACGCGAGCGGCACGCCCGACGGCAGGAAGTCGGTGCTCAGGACCATGGACTGCTCCTCCCCCGGCATCCCCACCGGCGACCAGGTGACGCCGGTGTCGGCGGAGTAGGAGACCTGGGCCAGCAGGGGCTGCCCGATGGGCACCCCTGGGTCGCGAGGGGTGGCCTGGGAGTCCCACCTCAGCGTCACCGTATCCGTCAGTGTCTGGCCTGCAGGCGGCGCGAGCAGGACCACGTCCAGCGACGCGCTGGAGGTCAGCAGCAGGGGCGAGACCGTGCTGCGTCTGGTCACCAGGCTGGCGCGCGTGGCCGACGCCGGCACATCGTAGAAGAGCACGGCCACATCGCGCTGCAGCGCGGTGTTCACCTGCTCGGGCGCCAACACCCGTTGGCACTGTTCGTACTCCGGCATGATGCCGTTCTCGTCGATGGGCACGACGCAGAGCTCGATATCGCCCGAAGCATAGGTGTAGGCGTCTGCGGACACACACAGGGGCAGGGCTCCGGTCGTCACGTCGGGTTCGCCGGCAGAGCCGCCGGTCACGCCCTCAAAGGCATCGCGGGGGAAGAGGCGCGCCGTCTCGATGATCGGACGATAGGCCGCGCAGCGCCGTTCGCCAAAAAACATGGACGCCTCCGTGAGCTCCACCCGCTCGGTCGCCACGGTGACGATCACCCGGCGCAGATCGAGCTCAGCCGCCGGAGAAAGCACCTTTGGCCGCGGTTCTGCGGCCAGGGCGTAGAAGGCTTCCGCAAACGACTTGAGGGTACCGGGATCCGGCCAGAAGGGAGCGGTATTGCCCATGACATCGACCACCACCAGGTGCGGGTCGTGCCACCACTGTCCGGGCCCCGGCGTGTGGACGACGCGGCCCGAATCGCCTGTGAAGACGCCGTTGATCGTCGCATTCGACGTGGTGGGCTGGTTCATGAAGAGGGTGACGTCCTCCACGGGGTAGCCATTCGGCGGGTAGTTGGGCCAGCTATACTGCTCGACCAGGTTGTAGAGGCCGATCGCGTGGCCCAACTCGTGGAAGACCGCCTCCGACTTGCCCTCATCGACCAGGACGATGCCGTGACGCAGGTTCAGGTAGACGCCGTCGCCGCCGCCCAGGCTCCCGGCGGGCATGACCCCCACCAGGAAGTCCATGAGCTCGCCCTTCGGGAACTCCACCGGGTCGTATCGCATCGCCCCACGATAGCGCACCAGATCGGTGGCCACGGCATTCAGCAGGACAGCCGTCGGCATATAGGTCGTGTTCCACGCGGGTGAGTACCCCGTAGTGCTGATGCGCAGGTTCCGCGACGCCACCGGCAGCATCGCCGGGGTCGCGCTCTCCAGCGTGGACCGCATGGCGCCGATCGATGGGGTCACACCGTCGACCGTCACCGGGACGATATGGATGCCGATCATGCGCGGGGCCCCCTTAAGCGGGACGGACAGGGTCACGAGTTTCTTGATCTCGCCGCTGGTAGCCGCATCGGGATAGCCGGTCAGCGCTGTCGTGTCGAGCCAGAGCTCCAACGTCGCCGTCACCCCCTCGGTCGGGGGCAGGAAGAAGTCGATGGTGGTGGCGGCATTGCGGAGGTGGACGGCTTTTCTGCCCGCGTCGCGGACCAGCTCCGCCACCGAAACGGAGGGCTCGACGCGCTGCCCGTTCCACATCACCCAGACCTTGGCGCCCCCCACCCGCTCGTGGGAGGTCACCAGATCCACGGAAAAGAGGCTTTCCTTGTCGCTCATGATGTCGGTGATCTGATTTGTGAGCGTGTGCTGACCCAGGCGGTACCCGTTCACCCAGAACGTGGGAAACGGCTGCGTGTCCTGCCATTGGGACCCCGTCTCCAGGTGCTTTCCGAGCAGGAATGGGTTGGGGAAGACAGCAGCGCCCCGCTGCAGCCAGCGTGTGCCGTAGTCGATGCCCGGCACCACAGGATCGTCCTGCACCTGGCCATAGACCGGTCCCTGCGGGTCGCCGTAGTAGTTTGGACCGACCTCTACGAGCTGGAAGCCGGCATCGCTACAGGTGGTCAGCGTGTAGCTCAACGTGTAGCCCAACGCGACGCGCCCGACAAAGCTGTTGTTCCTGATCGTAGGGCTCAACGCGTTGTCCTCATCACACCAACTCCGTGACTCGGGCGTCTCCTCGTCGAGCGAGAGGGCGGTGAGAAACAGGTTGTCCTCAAAGGTCACCGCACTGCGGGTGAGCAGCCGGACCATGTCGGCGAAGGCGTTGCCCTGGAAACGCAGCGACCCGGCTGCTCCTCTCAGCTGTAACGTGCCCCTGAAACGGGACTGCGTGATGTTGGCGACGACATCGGGACCTACATCAAGGATGATGGCGCTGAAGGTGCTGCCGATGACATCGGCGGTGCCGGCGCCGCTGAGGGCCAAGACGCTGCCTACGAAGTCGCTGCCCTGGGCGGTGAGCGCAGCGCTGCCCTGGAGCGTGATCGTGCAGTTGGAGATAAGGCGGGCGCCGTCCAGCGCGAGGGTGAGTCCATCGCCGACGGTCACGCCCCCGGGCACCACGCAGGCGAACGCCTCGCCCACGACCTCGTCGTAGAGCAGCGTGCCGCCGATGGTGAGCCCATCGATGGTGCCATAGCGCATGGTCGTGGTCGTGGAGTATATCGGCAAACCACCGTCGAGCGTGGTCTCGACGATACGGTACCCGTACGTTCCGCCGGGCAACTTGTCGTGTTGGTAGCTGCCGGTGACGGCGCCCTCCGCGAGCGTTTTCAGAACTCTCACAGAGCCGTCGGGCAGCAGCACCTCCAGGTCACGCCGGCACGCTGCGCCGCACGTGCTTTCATGGGTATAGGTAATGTGGATCGTATTGAGGCCCACATAACTCGGGGCCGCCACCCGGACCGGCGTCTGCGCACTGCGGGCTGGTTGAGGTTGGGGCAGAGGCGCAGCCAGCGACGCTGCACGCGCCGCCAGCAGCAGCGCGAGCGCACCCGCGATCGCGCATATGATGGCGCCGGTTGGCCGGCCGTGGCGCAACGGTGCGCGCCCTCTGAGGCCGGATCGTACGGCGCCGCGGGTCCATAAGTTGAAGTGGGTCATCTCATTCCTTTCCGCACGAAAACGTCCGCCAACCAGAGAGGTTCGCGCGTGTAGGTCGCGCTCTCCCCGCGCAGTTCGTACCGGAACGTCGGGCAGTGCTCCAATGCGTGCCGCACCCAGCGCGTGGGGGGCATCCGCTCGCGCGACGTAGTATGCTCTGCCACCCGTTTCTTGCGCGGTCGCTTCTCGCCTTCCCGCTTCGCTCGGTTGGGCTTCACCCATGCGGGCTTCTGCCAACGCCGTCGCAAGCCGGTTCGCCTCGGCTTCCAGTCGCGCGTTTTCATCGCGCAACTGCGCCAGTTCCGTCTGCAATGACTCGAGTTCGTCTGCCATCGGCTGCATCATACCACACTCTAGGACAACGCTGAACAGTTACCCCGACTCTGGTATGTTGACAAAATCCGGGCCTATGGTATGCTGTGCGGCAAGGTACAAAAATGATCACGACCACTGAACTGAAGCGACGAGCTCGAGCTATGCTGAACCAGGCCTGCTGGGTCGGCGCCTCTGTGCGTAGCTAGCACGAGATCGCTAAGTTGGATGTCAAAGCCAGTCCCAGCCAGGGGCTGGCTTTTTCTGTACCTAAGTTTGGACGACTATTCACAGCAAAAAGGAGAGAGGTAGAGATGGCAACCGTGATGTGTCCAGAGTGCGAAGCAGAACTGACGTTGGGTGAGAACGTAGAGGAAAGCGAGATCATCGTCTGCCCTGACTGCGGTGTTGAGCTGGAGGTCGTCTCCGTCGATCCGCTCGAGGTTGAGATGGCACCTGAGGTTGAGGAAGACTGGGGCGAGTGACCGGAGGTTCTTGCATGAAGATCGGCCTGCTATACTCGCGCAAGCGCGTTGAGGAGAAGCTCATCACGGCGGCATTCGATGAGCGGGGGGTGGCGTACGACCGCTTTGATCCCCGCGAGCTCACTTTCGAATTGGATGGCGGCTCCCCTGGCGACTACGACGCCTTTCTGGTGCGCTGCCTGAGCCACACGAACGCCTACTACATCAGCCGCTGGCTGGAGGGGTTGGGGATTCCCACGGTCAGCCCGCACCGGACAATTTCGGTCTGCGGCGATAAGCTGCTGACCAGTGCTGCGCTCCAGGAGGCGGGCCTCCCGATGCCGCGGACGGCCGTGGCGTTCACGCCCGAGTCCGGGCTCAAGGCCATTGAGGCGATGGGGTATCCCGTCGTGCTCAAGCCGCTCTTCGGCTCCTGGGGCAGGCTGTTGGCGCGCGTCAACGATCGCGATGCTGCAGAAGCCTTGCTGGAGCACAAGAGCACGCTCGGTGGCTATCAGCATGGCGTCGTCTACATTCAGGAGTACGTCGACAAACCGGGGCGTGACATCCGCGTGATGGTGACCGGTGAGGAGATCGTCTATGCGATCTACCGCCGGTCGGAGCACTGGATCACCAACACCGCGTTGGGGGGCACGCCGTTGCCCTGCCCGATCACAGATGAGCTCATCGAGCTTTCGGTGGGCGCCGCAAAGGCGGTGGGTGGGGGCATTGTGGCGGTCGACCTGTTGGAGAATGGCGAGGGGCAACTCCTGGTCAATGAGGTCAACCACACGCCGGAGTTCCATGGCGCGCGCGAGGCAACTGATGTGGATATCGCCGCGAGGATCGTGGATTACGTGTTGAAGATAGCTGAGGGGGGAAACGTATGATCAAAGCCGCGATTGTCGGAGCTTCAGGCTACGCGGGGGGTGAGCTGTTGCGCCTGTTGACCTTTCACCCGGAGGTCGAGGTCGTGCAGATCACGTCCGAGACCTACGCCGGGCAGTTTGCCTACTTTGTGCATCCCAATCTTCGCGGGTTCACGACGCTGCAGTTCTCGTCGCTTTCTGAGCTCGAGCCGTGTGACCTGCTCTTTCTCGCCCTGCCCCATGGTGTGGCTTGGGATCAGATCGACCGCTTCGCCGGCATGGCAGAGCGCATCGTCGACCTTTCGGGCGACTTTCGCCTGAGGAACCCATCTGATTACGAGCGCTGGTACGAACACAAACACCCGCATCCCGAGTGGCTGGAGAAGTTCGTCTATGGGCTGCCGGAGTTCCACCGTGAGGAGCTCGCCGGGGCGCGCTACGTCAGTGGCGTGGGATGCAACGCCACGGTGACCAACCTGGCGCTACGGCCCCTCTACAAGCGGGGGCTCGTGCGTGAGACCGTGGTCGAGGTCAAGGTCGGGTCCTCCGAGGGTGGACATCGGCCCAGCCCCGCCGCGCATCACCCTGAGCGCGACAACGTCGTGCGCACCTACTCCCCCTTCGGGCACCGGCATATCGCCGAGATGATCCAGGAGCTGGAGCTCGATCCCGCTGACCCGCGCTTTCACTTCACCGTGACCTCGGTGGGGATCGTGCGTGGTGCGCTGGCGACATGTCACTGTCTGGTTAAGGCGCCGGTCGAGGAGCGGGACGTCTGGCGGATGTACCGCGATGACTATGGTGACGAACCCTTCGTGCGCCTGGTTCGGTCGCGGCGTGGGATCCACCGCTACCCCGAACCCAAGCTGCTTGCCGGGTCGAATATCTGCGACGTCGGCTTCGTGGCGGATCCCGAGGGCGGACGTTTGGTGGTGATCGCCGCGATCGACAATCTGATGAAGGGTGCCGCCGGCAGCGCGGTGCAGGCGATGAACGTGATGTACGGCTGGGATGAGAGACTGGGGCTGGAGTTCCCCGGGCTGCATCCTGTGTAGGAAAGGATTGGAGGCCAGCATGATCGTCATTAAGGTGGGCGGCGGCGAGGGGGTCGATACCGAATCGGTCTGTTTGGACGTCGCGAACTTGGTGAAGCAGGGACAGCAGGTGGTGCTGGTGCATGGCGGCTCCCACGAGACGAACGTGATCTCAGAACAGCTCGGGCATCCACCGCGGTTCGTCACCTCGGTCTCGGGCCATAGCAGCCGCTACACGGACCGGGCGACGTTGGAGATCTTCGTGATGGTGACCGCCGGCAAGATCAACAAGCTGTTGGTCGAACGGCTGCAGCAGTTGGGGGTCAACGCCGTGGGGTTTTCGGGCATCGACGGGCGGCTGTTGGAGGGACGGCGTAAGTCATTCCTGCGCATCCGCGAGGGGGGCAAGACCAAGATCCTGCGCGATGAGTACAGCGGCGTGATCGAGCAGGTGAACGGCGAGCTGCTGGCTGCCGTGATGGGCGCCGGCTTCGTGCCCGTGATCGCTCCTCAGGCGATCAGCTATGAGAGTGAGGCGTTGAACGTCGACGGCGACCGGGCTGCGGCAGCCATTGCCGCTGCGCTGGGTGCCGAGACACTGGTCATCCTGACGAATGTGCCGGGGCTGCTGCGTGATGTCGAGGATGAGGGCAGCTTGATCGAGGAGATTCCGCAGGGACAGGCTGAGGCCTATCTCGACCGCTATGCAGAAGGTCGGATGAAGCGCAAGGTCCTGGGCGCCACTGAGGCCCTGCAGGAGGGGGTGGGTCAGGTGATCCTGGCTGACGGGCGCGTCGATCAGCCGGTGCTGACCGCGCTGTCGGGGCAGGGAACGGTGATCAAATAGCCGGTAGCTGCGTACGTTTAAGGGGGGAAGAGGTGAACGAACCAAACATCAGTCGCGAACAGGTCATCGCGTGGGAGGATGCCTACGAGAGCGGTGTCTACGGTAAGCAGCCCATTGTCCTGGTGCGCGGCGAGGGGGCACGGATCTGGGACGCCGACGGTACCGAGTACATCGACTGCGTCGGCGGGCATGGCGCAGCGAATATGGGACACGCACACCCCGCCGTGGTCGCGGCGGTCAAGGCGCAGGCCGAGCGGCTCTTTCTCGCGCCCAATGGGTTCTACAATGACAAGCGAGCTGAACTGCTCGCTGAGCTGGTGCGGGTGGCGCCGCCGGGCCTGAGCCGTGCCTTCCTCTGTAATTCGGGCACCGAGGCGGTCGAGGCGGCACTCAAGATCGCGCGGCTCAATACGGGGCGTACCAAGATCGTCTCAACTATGCGGGGTTTCCACGGTCGCAGCATGGGCGCCCTGGCGACGACGTGGCGCAAGGAGTACCGCGAGCCGTTTGAGCCCTTGATCCCTGACGTCAGTTTCGTGCCCTATGACCGGCTCGAGCGGATGGAGAAGGCGATCGATGACACGACCGCCGCCGTGATCGTGGAGGTTGTCCAGGGCGAGGGGGGGGTCATTCCCGGAAGCGCGGACTTTCTGACGGGTGTGCAGGCGCTCTGTAAGGAGCGTGGCGCGCTTTTCATCGTCGACGAGATCCAGACCGGCTTTGGGCGGACGGGCAAGCTCTTCGCGAGCGAGCACTACGACCTGCGCCCGGATTTGATGACAGTCGCCAAGAGTATGGCCGGCGGCGTGCCGATGGGGGCGACGTTGATCGCAGACCACGTCGGCGCGTTGCCGGGACACGTCCACGGCAGCACCTTCGGGGGCAATCCGCTGGCCTGCGCCGCGGCCCTGGCGACGATCCACGCGATGGAAGAGGAGCAGCTGCCGGAGCGCGCCGCTGAGTTGGGGGCACGCCTGCTCGCGGCCTTCCGCGCCCTGGATGTACCGGTCATCCGCGAGGTGCGGGGGCTGGGGCTGATGGTCGGCATTGAGCTGCGGGAGCGCAGCGGCGCCTACCTGGCTGCGCTGGCGGAGCAGGGGGTGCTGGCGTTGCCGGCAGGGGCCACCGTGATGCGCTTCCTGCCGCCGTTGGTGATCAGCGAGGCGGATATCGAGACCGTGATTGAGAAGGTGGCTGTCGTCTTGTCAGCGTGAGGGCGCGGCGAACAGCGTGGCGATTAACGAGTGACGGGTGATCGCTGACCATCGACGGTCGACTGCCGTAGGCTGGAAGGAGAGGTGGATGGCTCAAGGGGATAGAACGCCGGCTTTGCTGGTGCTGGAGGATGGCGCGCGCTTTAGGGGATGGGGGATCGGCGCCGTAAGGGAGTCCTTCGGCGAGTTAGTCTTCAACACAGGGATGACGGGCTACCAAGAGGTGCTCACCGACCCGTCGTATCGCGGCCAGATCGTGGTGATGACCTATCCGGAGATCGGTATCTACGGCGTGAATCCCGACGATGTCGAGTCGGCACGGGTTCAGGTCGCAGGCTTTGTGGTCCATCGTGCGGTGTGCGAGCCCTTCAACCATCGCGCGAACCAGTCCTTCACCGATTATCTGAAGGAAGCCGGCATCGTCGCGATCGAGGGGGTGGATACTCGCGCACTGACCCGCCATTTACGCACCCATGGCGCGATGCGGGGCGCGATCGGGCTGACGTCAGATTCGGGCGATCTGCTCGTCCGCGTTCGGCATAGCCCCGAGATGCGCGGGCAAGACCTAGCTGCGGAGGTCACACCGTCGACGGTGACGGCGCTGAACGGCGGAGGCCTCTCTGGTGGACATATCGCGGTCCTGGACGCCGGGCGCAAAGAGGGGATCGTGCGCGACTTGATCGCTTGCGGCGCCCGGGTCACGGCCCTGCCCTACGACGCGGATACGGCGAAGGTGCTCGCGCTGGGGATCGACGCGGTATTGATCTCCAACGGTCCGGGCGACCCTGAGCCGCTGGGCGCAACGATCCGGTTGATCCGTGATCTTCTGCGGGCGCGCATACCGGTGGCGGGCATCTGCCTGGGGCATCAGCTGCTGGGGCTCGCGGCAGGGGGGAGGACCTACAAGATGCGCTTCGGTCATCGAGGTATCAATCATCCGATCAAGGACCTGAAAGCGGGCGGGATCATGATCACCACGCAGAACCATGGTTTCGCCGTCGATCCCACGAGCCTGGGCATCGGTTGGGCTCCGCTTGATACGGCCTTCGTGCCGGTGCGCCCGGAGTTGTTGGTTGGGGACCCGGAACCGCAGCGTTCCACGACCATGGCTGAACGGTTGCCCGCCACGCCTCTGATCGGCGAGAGCCCTATCGGCTTGGGCCCTGTGGAGGTCACCCATCTGTCGCTCAACGACGGCACGGTCGAGGGGTTGCGGCTGCTCGACTACCCCGCCTTCTCCGTGCAATACCATCCCGAGGCGTCCCCCGGGCCCCACGATGCCAAGGATTTCTTCAGGCAGTTTGTCGCATTGATTCACCATCACAACTAAGGGGGGACTATGCCCAGGCGCACCGACATTGAATCCATTCTCATCATCGGCTCGGGCCCGATCGTCATCGGTCAGGCTGCCGAGTTCGACTATTCCGGAACGCAGGCGCTCAAAGCGCTCAAAGAGGCCGGCTATCGGCTTATCGTCGTCAATGCGAACTCCGCGACGATCATGACCGATCCTGAGTTGTCGGACGCGGTCTATATCGAACCGCTGACGGTGGAGTTCCTCGAGGCCATCATCCGGAAGGAGCGCCCCGACGCGCTGCTCCCGACGTTGGGAGGGCAGACGGCGCTCAACTTGGCGGTTGCCCTCTCCGAAGCGGGTATCCTTGACCGCTACGGCGTGAAGCTGATCGGCGCTTCGTTTGAGGCGATTCAGTTGGCCGAGGATCGCGCGCTCTTCAAAGCGACGATGCAGAGGATCGGCCTGGAGGTCCCGCGCAGCGTGCAGATCGGCGATCTGCCCGGCGCGCTCGACGCTGCGCGCGAGCTGGGCTACCCGTTGATCGCCCGTCCCAGCTTCACGCTGGGCGGCACCGGCGGGGGCATCGCCTACAACGCCGAGGAGCTGACGCAGATCGTGGCCCGCGGCCTGATCGAGAGCCCCGCGCATACCGTGCTGCTCGAGGAGTCGGTGATCGGGTGGAAGGAGTTTGAGATGGAGGTGATGCGTGATCATGCCGACAACGCCATCATCGTCTGCTCGATCGAGAACTTCGATCCGATGGGCGTGCACACAGGCGACTCGATCACCGTGGCGCCGGCCCAGACGCTCACCGATCGTGAGTACCAGCGCATGCGTGACGCCTCCCTGGCAGTGCTGCGCGCCATCGGGGTCGACACCGGTGGCTCGAACATCCAGTTCGCCGTCGACCCGGAGACAGGGCGGATGGTGGTGATCGAGATGAATCCCCGCGTCTCGCGCTCGTCGGCGCTGGCTTCCAAGGCTACCGGCTATCCGATCGCGAAGGTCGCGGCCCTGCTCGCCGTCGGTTATCGGCTCGATGAGGTCGCCAACGACATCACGCGTCGCACGACGGCGGCTTTTGAGCCGACCCTCGACTACATCGTCGTGAAGATCCCGCGCTTTCAGCTGGAGAAGTTCCCCGGCGCCGACCCGCGCCTGACGACGCAGATGAAGTCGGTGGGCGAGGCGATGGCCATCGGGCGCACGTTCAAGGAGGCGCTCGGCAAAGCGCTGCGCTCGCTTGAGCTGGACGCCACGCCCAAGCTCGATTTCGAGCGTATTGTGGAGCACCTGGCGAATCCCACGCCTGAGCGTCTGGCCTACATCTACGCCGCGCTGCGTCGTGGTTACTCCCTGGACGAGATCAATACCTATACCCACATTGATCGTTGGTTCCTCACCGAGTTGGCGCAGTTCATCGAGCTGGAGTCGCGGTTGCGCGACCTGAGCTTGGAGCAGCTGGATCGTGAGGTGTTGCTCGAGGCCAAGGCGTGGGGCTTCTCGGATCTGGAGTTGAGCGAGTTCTTCTCGCGGTCCGAGGAGGAGGTCCGTGCGCGCCGCTATGCACTGGACGTGCGCCCCGTCTACAAGATGGTGGATACCTGTGCTGCGGAGTTCGACGCCTATACGCCCTATTACTATTCGACCTACGGAGGCATCGAGAACGAGGCGCAGCGTACCGATAAGCCGAGCGTCGTCATCCTGGGATCGGGCCCCAACCGTATCGGGCAGGGCGTGGAGTTCGACTATGCCAACGTGCACGCCGTCTGGGCTCTGCAGGAGGAGGGCTACGAGGCCATCATGGTCAACTCCAACCCCGAGACGGTCTCGACTGACTATGATACGGCTGATCGCCTCTACTTCGAGCCACTCACCATTGAGGATGTGCTGAACATCGTCGAACAAGAAAAGCCGATCGGGGTCGTGGTGGGATTCGGGGGGCAGACGCCGCTGAAGCTGGCGCGTGATCTCGTCAAGGCGGGCATGCCGCTGATGGGCATCGACTTCGCAGCCATCGAGATGGCCGAGGACCGCGAGCAGTTCGGCTCGCTGTTGTCCGAGCTCGGTCTCAAGAGCCCGCCCTACGGTCTGGCCTCGACCGTTGAGGAGGCGCTATCGGTCGCTGAGACGCTGGGCTATCCGGTGCTGCTGCGGCCCAGCTTTGTCCTGGGCGGGCGGGCGATGGAGATCGTGAACAGCGGCGAGGAGCTGCGCCACTATATCGTCGAGGCGGCGCGTGTCTCCCCGGGTTATCCGGTGCTGATCGATCGCTTCCTGGAGGACGCGGTCGAGCTCGATGTGGATGTGCTCTCCGACGGGCAGGACGTATGGATCGCCGGGCTGATGGAGCAGATTGAGGAAGCCGGCGTGCACTCAGGCGACTCCGCCTGTGTGATGCCCCCGGTGAGCCTCTCGAGCGCGATGGTGTCGCGGATCGAGTCCTCGGTCGCCGACTTGGTGCGGGCGACGGGGGCGGTCGGTCTGGTCAATATCCAGATTGCCATCCGCGGCAACGAGCTCTACGTGCTCGAGGCCAACCCGCGTGCATCGCGCACCGTGCCCTACGTGAGCAAGGCGATCGGCATTCCGGTGGCCAAGCTGGCGGCGAAAATCCTGGTGGGAAAATCGCTGCGGGAGCTGCTGGCGCCCTATTGGCCTTATCCGACCCAAGTCTCATCGACGGTGGATTTTGACGCCTACCTGGATGAGACACAGCGCGCGCCGATGGCGTGGCCCGTGAGGTCGTCGGTCAAGGAGGTCGTGCTGCCCTTCGGTCGCTTTGAGGGTGCCGATATCCTACTGGGCCCCGAGATGCGTTCTACGGGTGAGGTGATGAGCTTTGGAGAGAGCTTCCCCGAGGCCTTCGCCAAGGCACAGATTGCCGCGAGCAATCCGCTACCCACGGAGGGGACGGTGCTGGTCAGCCTGGCGGACGGCGACAAACGCGAGGGCGTCTCGTTGGTGGCCCAGCTTGCCGATCTGGGCTTCGAGATCGTCGCGACGCGGGGCACCGCGCGTGCCCTGCAGGCGATGGGTGTCAAGGCGCGCGAGGTGCTCAAGGTGGGCGATGGGCGTCCTGACTGTGTGGACATCATCGTGCAGGACGAGGTGGATCTCGTGGTCAATACGCCCTCGACCTATGGCGGTAGCGGGCGCCATCGCGACACGGCGCGTGCGCAGAACGCTGAACAACGGGGCGTGCCGCTGCCCTGGCATCTGGCGCGCACATCGGGCTATCGCATTCGGACCGCGGCGCTGGCGCACCACGTGCCTTATGTGACGACTCTGGTGGCGCTGCGGGCTGCAGTCGCTGCGATCCGCCACCTGAGCACGCAGTCGTTGACCGTCGGGCGGCTGGAAGGAGGCGTCGATGGGGATTGAACGCGTTTCCTCGGTCCGCACCGGCAGCCCGGCGTCGTCCTCTCCCTCAGAGGCCCATCGCAAGGGGAGCAGGGCGGTGCGTGAGGAGGACAAAGTGGATGCAGCTGAGTTTTTGGAGAAGTTGCTTGCGATCCCCAGCCCCTCGGGGGGTGAAGACGTCTTTGCCGAGTACCTGATGGCGCAGATGCGGAAGCAAGGCTTCCGCGTGACCCGCGACGAGGCCGGCAACGTGCATGGCACGGTGGGTGACTCGACCGCGCCGCGCGAGATCGTGCTGTTGGGTCACATGGATACCGTGCCGGGCTTCATTCCCGTGCGCTGGGATGGTGATAACCTCTACGGGCGCGGCGCCGTGGATGCCAAGGGCCCGTTGGCGGCTTTTGTGCTCGGCGCCGCGCGCGTAGCGCCGAAGCTGCGTCAGGCCCGGGTCACGGTGATCGGTGCGGTTGAGGAGGAATCCCACGGTTGGGGTGCCCACTATCTCGCCCAGACGATGTCCGCGCCCGACTATGTCATCATCGGCGAGCCAAGCGATTGGGACAGCATCACCCTGGGATACAAGGGGATGCTCAATATGGAGTACCGCCTGGTGCAGCCCGGCGGGCACAGCGCGGGTGAGGCGCCCGGACCTGCGGAGCACGCGGTCCATTTCTGGAACCGCCTGCGCCGCTATGCCCATGCCTACAATCTGGGGAAGGAGGGGCGCTTCAACACGCTCGACCCGGCCCTGCGCGATCTGCATACCTACAGCGATGGCCTCTATGACTATGTGGAGATGAACATCGTGGCCCGCCTCCCGCCGGATTTCGGCATCGATGTGCTCCAAGCCGGCATGGAGGTGTGGAGCAACGGAGCCGAGCTCAAGTTCCTGGGATCGGATCCGGCCTATCGCTGTGAGAAGAACACGCCCCTTGTGCGCGCGCTGCTGCGGGCGATCCGCGTAGCGGGAGGGCGTCCGCGCTTTAAGCTCAAGACCGGCACCTCGGACATGAACACCGTGGGACCGGTGTGGGAGTGTCCGATGGTGGCCTATGGACCCGGGGACTCCTCCCTGGATCATACCCCACGGGAGCACATCAACATCGCGGAGTTCGAGCGCTCGATCGGCATCCTGGCTCAGGCGCTCGAGACGCTCGCTTCCTAGATGAGGGAGGGATGATGAGCGACGGTGCACGGCTTTCGCAGGACCTCGGTGATGGTTCGATTCTGCGCCGCGCGACGCCTGAGGACGCCGAGGCGTTGATCGACTTCAACGCGCGCGTCCACAGCGACGAGGGGTGGGACGCGCCTGAGGCGGGTATCGGGGTGTGGGTGCGCGATCTGATGACCGGGCGTCACCCCACCTTTGCAGTCGGGGATTTTCTGGTCGTTGAGGACTCGGCGACGGGGGCGATTGTCTCCAGCTCGAACCTGATCTCTCAGACGTGGTCCTATGCCGGCATACCCTTCGGCGTGGGGCGCCCCGAGCTGGTGGGCACCCACTCCGACTACCGCCGCCGCGGCTTGGTCAGAAAGCAGTTCGAGGTCCTGCACCGCTGGAGTGCCGAGCGTGGAGAGCTGGTCCAGGCCATCACCGGCATTCCCTGGTATTACCGGCAGTTCGGCTACGAGATGGCCCTGGATATGCACGGGGGCCGGCGCGGGCCCGTGAGCGCCGTTCCTGCGCTGAAGACGGATGAGCGCGAGCCTTTCGAGGTTCGCCCTGCAACGCCGCACGACCTCGGCTTCATTGCTGAGGTCGCCGCTCAGGCGCACGCGCGTGACCTGCTCGCCTGCGTGCGGGATGCGGCGCTGTGGCGCTATGAGCTGGACGGGCGCACCCCGCAGAGTATGCCCGCGCGAAAGCTCGGCATCATCGAGACGCCGGAGGGTGAGGCCGTGGGGTTTCTGGCCCATCCGAACGCGCGCTGGGGCACCAGCTTTTTCATGACCGCCTACGAGCTCAAGCACGGGGTCTCCTGGTGGGCGGTTACGCCCTCTGTGCTGCGCTATCTGAAGCGGGCCGGAGAGGGCTCGGCGCCTCAGACGGCGGACGCGCCTCAGACGGCGAGCGCGCCTCAGACGGCGAGCGCGCCCGCCGATGGTGGGTCGCCGCTGGAGACGCTCGTGCTGGGCCTCGGGCGCGCGCATCCGGTTTACGAGATGGTGGAGAACCGGCTGGCCAAGGTGGACGATCCCTACGCTTGGTTCATCCGGGTGCCCGACCTCCCCGCTTTCTTGCGCTTGATCGTCCCCGTCCTCGAACGGCGGTTGGCGAAGTCCGCGCTGGTTGGACATACCGGCACGCTGCTGCT
>JAXGUU010000001.1:0-53474 GCA_040774145.1 Anaerolineae bacterium | reverse complement strand
AGCTCTCACCCAAGGAGTTCGCCCTCGCGGCCTACCTCTACGAACGAAGCAACGAGGTCTGCTCGAAGGACGAGATCGCGCGCGCCGTGTGGCCCGAGTACCAGAGCGCCGTCTACGACTACCAGATCGAAAACCTCGTGCGCCGGCTGCGGGCCAAGATCGAGACCGATCCCTACAACCCACACGT
Source organism: Anaerolineae bacterium (assembly GCA_040774145.1). Taxonomy (GTDB): domain Bacteria; phylum Chloroflexota; class Anaerolineae; order B4-G1; family SLSP01; genus PWVB01. The sequence continues at coordinate 53,287 of JAXGUU010000001.1, read as the reverse complement.
GCTGATCACGCTGCGCGGCCTGGGCTACAAGCTCATCGCACGCTAACGCGTATGGCGCAGGCTGTTATGATCAGAACCTCGTTCGAAGGACAGACACTCGGAAAATACCACATCCTCGAGCCCCTAGGACGCGGCGGTATGGCTCTCGTCTACCGGGCCTACCACCCGCAGCTTGACCGCTATGTGGCGCTCAAGCTACTGCGCTTCGACCTGGCAGATGAGACGGCCTTCCTCGCGCGATTCCAGCGCGAGGCGCGGGCCATCGCCAACCTGCGTCACCCCCATATCGTCCAGGTCTTTGACTTTGACGTAGCGGGGGACCTCACCTATATGGTGATGGAGTACCTCGAGGGCGACACCCTCAAGGCACGGCTCGACGATTACCGTCGTCGCAACCGGCGTATGCCGCTCGGCGAGATCGTGCGCATCATGCTGGATGTGCTGGACGGGCTTGCCTATGCCCACAGCGAGGGCGTCGTCCATCGCGATCTCAAGCCATCCAATATCCTGCTGACCAAACGGGGACAAGCCGTCATCAGCGACTTCGGCATCGCGACGATGGTCGGCGGGACCAAGGTAACCGCGACCGGCGCGCTGATGGGGACACCCGAGTACATGGCGCCTGAACAGGGACTGCAAGGGCAGAGCGACGCACGCAGCGATCTCTATGCACTCGGCGTGATCCTCTTCGAGTTGCTCACCCAACGCATTCCCTTCGAGGCCGAGACCCCACTCGCCACGATGCTGAAACACCTCCAGGATCCACTCTCACCGCCTCACGAACTCAACCAGGAGATTCCCCCTTCCCTTGAGCGCGTCGTCCTCAAGGCGCTGGCTAAGTCTCCGGACGATCGCTATCCGCACGCCCTCGCGATGGCAGCCGACTTGAAACAGGCCGCCGATGAGGCCGGCACCGCGCTCCCTGATCGCATTCCACCGGCCCTCTCTTTTCGCACCTCTGATGCACCGTCGGAGCCGGTCATGGTGGCCTCTGACGCCCCCGCCCGCGAACTCATCGACCCATCCATAGCCGACGCCGACATCGACCCGACGCTCGCATCAGCTTACGTCGGTGCAGACCAAACGGCGGAGGAAGAGGCCGACCCTGTGTCTCACCGCGTCGCCAAAGGCATCTTCATGGCCATCGGCATCATTTCGCTGGGCAACCTCTTCGGTCTGACCGTCTCCTCGGTGCTGGAGAACTGGGCGATCTTCGAGCGGGGATGGCCGATGGAGTTGCTCCTCATCGGCGGAGCGCTCTTCTTGCTGATGGCTGTGACCCGCACGATCTGGCTCTCCATCCCGGCAGCGATCATCTCTGCCAATGGTGTCCTCTTCACCTACACGACCTTCTCGGGCAACTGGCACCACTGGGCCTATCTCTGGATCATCGAGGTGTGGGTTGTGTCGGCAACCGTGATCGTCTCCTCATTGCTCGCCCAACAACCCCGCAACGCCCGCAGGATCAGCCGCGTTCTGGGCTGGTCACTCGGCACCTGTGTATTGCTCGCCTCAATCGCCGTGCAGGGCGCCGCGCTGGGCATGGAGGTCCTCACACGCGTTGCCAACTGACTCCGCAGAGCGCCTGCCGCCTAACGCTGCACCCCGGCTAGACGACGGGCCGTCGTGTTGCCGGTTGTTAGCCGCCCGCTAGGTAGGGCCACCAAAATATGGATATTCTAAGTACACTCCGACCTCACAGTAGGAACACCCAGGCCAACGACGTAACTTCCGTCAGACCGGGGTGTTAGATCTGTAAGAGCCACACACCCGGCAGTATCGGAGAGATCATCGGAAGAGAGGATACACGACGTGCTTAGGCAATCCATCTACTGGCTATCACGGCCTCTGACGAGCCTATATGGGCGCATGCTGCAACTGAACGTTCACCGCCACACACCACTCCCCAAGGGGGCGAAGATCATCGCGGCAAATCACCCCAGCACGTCGGATCCCTTCCTCGTGGCCCACGTCGTGCGCGAGCCGTCACGGGTCCTCGTCATCCACCACGCGTTTGACGTACCGCTCTTCGGTCACTATCTGCACATGTCCGGCCACATTCCGGTCCATCCCGACAACGGTCGTCCGGCCTTCGAAGCTGCCACACAGCACCTGCACCAGGGCGGCACGCTCATCATCTTCCCTGAGGGTCACCTCAGCCCCAAAGAGGGTGGCTTCTGTGCCCCGCACACAGGCGCAGCGCGCCTGGCCCTGTTGACCGGTGCCCCCGTGATCCCGCTGGGCATCAGTCTCTCACCGCGTGGGCTATGGCATATCGAAAGCGACATGGGGGGCACGTGGATTGAGAGCCGCTACGCCCTTCGCGGCCCCTACGGTGTCACGGTGGGTGAGCCACTGCGCTTCGATGGGAGCATCGACGACCGTGCCTACGTCCGGCAGGTCTCCCGCCGGATGATGCAGCACATCACCGAGCTGGCGATGGAGAGCCAGAGGCGACTGCGGGCGCCCTTGCTCTGGCCCTCGATCCTCGAGCCCTTTGTCCCAGCCTAGGGGCGTGAACGTCTCGACCTGAGCCTAGCGGCGCCGCTTCGCCAACTCGCGCCGTACGTCGTCCAGCGTCAGATCTCGCGATGCTAGGAGCACCAGCAGGTGATAGAGCAGGTCCGCGGACTCCTCGACGAGGCGCTGGTCGCTCTGACCTTTGCCCGCCAGCAGCACCTCCATGGCCTCCTCGCCCACCTTCTTCAGGACCTCGTCCCCGCCGTCCAACAGCTTCGCCGTGTACGACCCCGGCGTCGGATTCGCCTTGCGGTCTAGAATCACGTCGAACAGCTCATCCAGAACATCGTCCATCGCATCCCTCTCTTCCGGTACGGTGGCTTCGGGGATCGGCATCGCCACGCGCAGGTCGCGAGGCCAGAGTCGTCGGTAGAAGCAGCTTCGCTCGCCCGTGTGACACGCCGGACCGGCCGGCTCCACCTTGAGCAGCAGCACATCCGCGTCGCAATCAACCCGGATCTCGGTCACTCGCTGCACGTTCCCCGAGGTCGCCCCCTTATGCCACAGCGTCCGGCGGCTGCGGCTCCAGAAGTGCGCCTCCCGGGTCTCCAGGGTGAGCTGCAGCGCCTCTTCGTTCATCCACGCCATCATCAGGATCTCACCCGTCGCAGCGTCCTGCAGCACGGCAGGGATAAGTCCGCGGGCATCATAAGTCAGTGGCATTGGGCCGACCTCAGGACCGGTTATCGCTCGTCGGTTTTCCGTCATCTCGGGTCAACGCCGCACGACGATGCCGTGCGCCTCCAGATAGTCCTTGACTTCGGCGATGCTCAGCACGCGATCGTGGAAGAGCGAGGCCGCCAGCGCAGCGTCGGCCTTCCCTGCCGTCAGCACATCGGCGAAGTGCGCCAGCGTCCCGGCGCCGCCGCTGGCAATCACCGGGACGGAGACCGCCTCGGCGATGGTGCGGGTCAGCTCTAGGTCATAGCCCGCCAGCGTGCCGTCGCTGTCCATGCTGGTGAGCAGGATCTCACCGGCCCCCAGCGCCACACCCCGAACGCACCAGTCCACCACATCCAGACCGGTGGCGACGCGTCCCCCGCTCACATACACCTCCCAGCGTGGTGACGCCCCCGCCTCGTCCGGCTGAGGATCGACGCGCTTCGCGTCGACCGCCAGGACAATGCACTGGCTGCCGAAGCGCTCGGCCCCCGCCGTGAGGACCTCCGGCGTGTGCACCGCGGCGGAGTTGATGCTCACCTTGTCCGCGCCTGCCAGCAGGAGGTTACGGACATCCTCAATCGTCCGCACGCCACCGCCCACGGTGAAGGGCATGAAGACCTCCACCGCAACCCGGCGCACCACATCGAGCATCGTCTGACGCCCCTCGTGCGTCGCCGAGATGTCGAGGAAGACCAGCTCGTCGGCGCCCTGCGCGTCGTAGACGCGCGCCTGCTCCACAGGGTCGCCGGCATCGCGCAGGTTGACGAAGTTCACGCCCTTCACCACGCGTCCTTCTTTAACGTCAAGACACGGGATAATCCGTTTGGCTAACATATCACCTCCTCAGCGAGATGGATGGCGCGGCAGGCTGCTGTCGCAGAGACCCAACGCGTCCTCCAGATCGACCTGCTGTTCATAGAGCGCCCGCCCGATGATCACGCCCGCGAGACCGGCATCACGCACGCGGCGCACGTCATCCAATGTAGCGACCCCACCCGAGGCGATGACGTTAAGCCCGGTCTCCCGCGCCAGTTCGGCGGTCGCTTGGACATTGACCCCACTCCCCATACCATCCCGGGAGATGTCCGTGAAGATCAACCAGCGACCTCCCAGCTCAGCCCAGCTTCGCGCCAGATCGAGAGCATGGAAAGGCGCCGCCGCCTGCCACCCCCGGATCTGAACGATCCCGTCGCGGGCATCAATCCCGACAGCCACGCGCTCCGGCCCATAGGTCTGGAGAGCTGCGTGCACGAACGCCGGATCTTCGGCGAAGCCGGTGCCCACGACGACACGTGAGGCGCCCAGGTCCAGCGCCCGCGCGAGTGCTGTCGCATCGCGCATACCGCCTCCAAACTGCACCTTGAGCGAGGTCTGGAGGATGTGCGCCAGCGCCCGTTGGTTTTCCGCCCCCGCTTCGCCGAAGGCGCCGTCGAGGTTCACGACGTGGACCCAGCACGCCCCGGAGGCCTCCCAACGACGGGCAACGCGCAGCGGGTCGTGCCCATAGGCCGTCTCGCGTTCAGGATCCCCTTGGGCCAGGCGCACGACACGCCCCTCCCGCAGGTCGATCGCCGGGTAGATGTCGAATGCCGCCGGTGCCGGTTGTTCTGTCATCGGCTCGCCTCCCCGAGCGCGTCGGGCACACGCTCCACGAAGTTACGCAGCAGGTGCAGCCCCACGGCTTGGCTCTTCTCGGGATGAAACTGCACACCGAACAGAGACCCGCGCCCCACCACGGAGGCAAAGGCGCCGCCGTAGTCCGTGGTCGCCAACGTGTCCTCCGGGAGGGCACGACAGAGGAACCCGTGGTTGAAGTAAGCCCAGGCCCCCTGAGGACTATCCACCAGCAGCGGCGTGTCGACGACGCCCTCGACCTGGTTCCAGCCGGTGTGCGGCACCTTCAGCGCTTCGGCAGACTGCTGACGCATCGTCTCGGTCGGCAGAGGAAACGGGATGACCCGCCCGGATAGGAGCCCCAACCCTTCGTGGCCCCCAAGCTCCTCCCCATACTCGAACAGCACCTGCATGCCCACGCAGATGCCCAAAAAGGGCGTGCCAGCGGCAACGACCTCGCGGATCGGTCCGATCAGGTCCAGCCGCGCGAGGCTCTCCATACAGTCGGCGAAAGCCCCCACCCCCGGCAGGACCACCTTCTCAGCCGCCAGAACCGTTGCAGCATCACGGGCCAGCACGACCTCCGCCCCTACGGCAGCCAGCGCCTTACCGACCGAGCGCACATTGCCCGCTCCATAGTCAATCAGGGCGATCATCAGAGCGTGCCCTTAGTCGAGGGGACGGCATCGCCGCGGCGAGCGTCGAGCCGGGTGGCAGCGTCCAGAGCGCGTCCGAGCGCTTTGAAGAGCGCTTCGAGCTTGTGATGGTCGTCTCGACCATAGAGGACGCGAGCGTGGACATTCGATCGCGAGGCGACTGCAAACGACGCAAAGGCGTGCTCCCAGAGCGTGACCGGCACCCCGCCCACCTCCAGGCCGGTCCACGGCACCTCCACGACGGCATAGGGGCGACCGGAAAGGTCCACCGCCACGAATCCCAGGGCCTCATCCATCGGCACGTAGGACGACCCCATCCGCACCAAGCCCTTCCGCGCACCCAGCGCCTGATCGAAGGCCGCGCCAAGCGCCAGGGCGACGTCCTCAACCGTGTGATGGGCGTCCACCTCCAGATCACCCTCGGCGCGTACGCGCAGGTCGAAGAGACCATGGACGGCGACGTGGTGCAGCATATGGTCGAGAAAGCCCACACCGGTAGCGATGTCGCAGCTACCGCTGCCATCCAGGTTCAGGGCCACCTCAATCCTGGTCTCGCTAGTCTCGCGCTTAAGTTCGGCTGTTCTCATAGGCTCACACTCCATTCCCGCCGCTGGATCTCACTCTAGGCGTAGGGCGTTCAACGCCGCGATGACAGCATCCGTCTGTTCAGGCCTTCCCACGGTGAAGCGCACGTGGTCCGCCAAACGCGCCGTGCGGTAATAACGGATCAGAATCCCCTCACGCTCCAGCGCTAGCTTGAGCTCCTCGGCCCCACGCCCCACCACGCGGCAGAGGATGAAATTCGACTCCGAGGGATAGGGCCTCAGATAGGGGATCGAGGCAAGCAGAGCAGAGAAGCGCTCCCGCTCCGCCACGATCCGTTCGACCTTGTCGGTCAACCATGCCAGATCCTCCAGCGCCGCGAGGGCAGCCGTGGAGGCGGCGACCGAGACATTGTAGGGCTGTTTGATCTTCCAGAGGTGCGGCATCAGCGCCTCAGGAAAGGCGCCATAGCCGACCCGCAACCCAGCCAGCGCCGCCAGCTTGCTGAAGGTGCGCAGCACGATCAAGTTGTCACACTCCGGCACCTGCCGTATGCGGCTGTGCTCCATGCCGGCGAACTCCACATACGCCTCATCCAGCACGACGGTCACCGGAAGCGCCAGCAGCCGCGCCAGGTCATCGTCGGGCAGCCAGCTGCCGTCGGGGTTGTTGGGTGAGGTCACGAAGAGCAACTTGGGACGCCGCTCGACCACCGCCGCCTCGACCGCCGCGACATCGATCGAGAAGTCATCGCGACGCGGCACCGAGATCACGCCGGCACCGCTGATTGCGGCGTCGAAAGAGTACATACCGAATGTCGGTGGGCAGTTCACAATGGTATCGCCGGGCTCCAGAAAGAGGCGCATCACCAGGTCCAGCAGCTCATCGGCCCCGGAACCCGCCAGCAGGAAGGCTGCAGGCACGTCCGTGAAGGCCTCCAATCCCGCGCGGAGCGCTCGGCTCTCCGGATCCGGATAGACATGAACGAAGGGCATATCCGCCAGGGCTGACCGCACACGCGGTGAGGGCCCATAGGGATTCTCGTTGGCATCCAGCTTGATGATCTCGTCCGGTTCACGCCCCAATCGCGCTGCCAGCACCTCAAACGGATAGATGGGCGTGTAGGGTTCCATGGTGACGATGTCCGGACGGATTCGATCGACGCTCTTCATCGCCTCACCCCTGCGGCTGTGTATCGCCCGTCGCCCGAAAGCGCGCTGCCCGGGCGTGCGCCGTAAGCGACTCAGCCGTCGCTAGTAGATCGGCATCGACGGCAAGGGTCTGGGCCGTCTCAGCATCCAGGCCGATCAGATTGACGACCTTGACGAAATCCAGCACGTTGACCGGCCCTTTGAAGCGCGCCGTGCCGCCGGTCGGCATGATGTGGCTGGGACCCGCCACGTAGTCGCCCAACACCTCGCAGGAGTGTTCGCCGAGGAAGATGCCTCCGGCGTGATGGATCTTCTCGGCCCACGCCACGGGATTCTCCATGGAGAGACACAGGTGCTCGGGAGCGAAGTCGTCCGCGGCGCGCACCGCCGCCGCCAGATCCGGCGTCAGCACGATACCGCCCTGACCGGCGAGTGAAGTCACGACCACATCGGCGCGGCTGAGGGTCCTGATCTGCTCTGCGACCTCGGCCTGAACGGCCTCAGCCAGCGCTCGTGACGGCGTCAGCAGGATCGCCGTGGCCAACACGTCATGCTCCGCCTGAGCCAGCAGGTCCGCCGCAACCCATGCAGGATTGGCAGTATCATCCGCGACCACCACCGTCTCCGTCGGGCCGTAGAGGCCGTCCAGCCCCACAATGCCGTAGACCTGGCGCTTGGCAACCGTCGTAAAGAGCCCGCCGGCACCTACGACCTTGTCCACACGCGGGACACCCTCGGTCCCGAAGGCAAGGGCCGCTACCGCCAGGGCGCCGCCCAGCGTGAAGACCCGATCGACACCGGCAACGTAGGCTGCCGCCAAGATCAGAGGCGAAGCCTCGCCTGTCTCGCGGTCGGCAGGCGTGCAGACGATGATCTCGCAGACGCCCGCCACCTGCGCCGGCACCGCCCCCATCAACAGCGACGAGGGCAGAGGCGCTGTCCCCCCCGGCACGTAGAGCCCTACGCGCTCCAGCGGGACGAGACGCTGTCCCAACATGCCGCCCATCTCAGTGGTCGTCCAGTTCGGCACCGGCTGGCGAGCGTGAAAGTCGCGGATACGCTCAGTGGAGCGCTGAAGTGCCGCCTGGAGCTCGGGCGCCAAGCCCTGGTAAGCAGCTTCCCAGGTGGCCTTGGGGACCTCAAGGGCATCGAGGGCAACCCCATCGATGCGCTGCGTCCACTCCCGTAGCGCGTCGTCGCCACGCGAGCGGACCTCGGAGAGCAGGCGCGCAACCGCATCTTCGGGCGTCAGCCGATCACCGAAAACGCGCTCGATGCTCGCAAGAACCACCTCGGGCACATCCTCCACCGTCAGCATCGAGCGCCGCGTGAGGATGCGCGCCCCCTGTGCCAAGTCATCATAGATCGTGATCATCACGCCACCTCCTGTACCGCCGCCATCATCGCACGATAGCGATCCGGCTCTTCCTCGAAGATATAGGTCACCGGGGTGACCACCACACCGCTGCCGCCGATCGAGCGCAACTCAGCGATGGCCTCGATCAGCGCGTCGCGGCGCACGACAATCTGAACCGCGTACCAGTTGGGATTCCCATCGGCGACCATCACGGGCGAGACGGTCGGCCCCTGAAGGCCACCGAGCATCGGTTGATCGGACATCCGGTCGGCAATCGCCCGCGGCGATTCCCCGCGCATATTTGCCACGACGAGCAGGTGATCCTGAGCCCGCAGGTGCGCCTCAGTGAACTCGAGCAAGGTCCGGGCGATGTCCAGTACCTCGGGCCGCGACCGCAGGGCAGCTCGATTGGCCACCAACGCCGCCTGCGAGCGCAGGATCACGCCGCCATCGAGGGCCCTCAACCGATTGTCCTGCAGCGTCTGTCCCGAGGAGACCAGGTCCACGATGCAGTCGGCGTGACCGATGGCAGGCGCGACCTCAAGCGTACCCTCCGCATAGACGAGCTCGAAAGGCCCCATCTCCCGCTCGGCGAAGAACGCCTCCGTCAGGTGCGTGAACTTCGTCGCTACCCGTAGAGGGCGTGGCATAGCGTGCGTGGCGGTGACCAGATCGGAGAGTGACCGGACTTCCGACCAGGCCTCCGGCACGGCCACGGCAAGACGACACCCTCCGAATCCCAGGGCCTCGTGCAGCACCAGGACCTCGTCGGCGGCGCCACCATACTCCAATGTGACATCCAACCCCGTCACGCCGAAGTCGACGCTGCCGTCACGCACACTCACAACGATGTCGGTGGGACGCTGAAAGATCACCGTCAGCCCGGGCAGGGCCGGCACCGACGCCGCATACTGCCGCGGATTAGGCTTATGAACCTTCAGTCCACAGGCTGCTAAGAACTCGATGGCCTCTTCGGCCAGGCGCCCTTTACTCGGCAACGACAGCCGGATCTCCTCCCGTTCACTCATAGCTCCTCCTCATGTGAAAAGCCCCCCGGTCCAATCCGGGGGGCTTTTGTGGTCGATCTGTTCAACCGTGGCGGGGTCTCGCTAGGTGCGCGAAGCCACACCTCCCGAATCGGGCGGTGTCATCCTCGCATGAGCGTGCAAGCGGCGAACCTCGTTAGGTTTCATCATCCTCACAAGGGTACCATCGATCTCTCGGATGTCAAGCGCCAAATCCGACATCGGGCACCATCAGGACCTTCTTGACGCCCTCCAGCCCCTGTTCGATCATCTCGACGCCGCGCGCAAACTGCTCAAGCGGCAACCGGTGGGAGATGAGATCGTCCACCCGGACACCGCCCGTGGCGAGCAACTCGATGGCCTGATAGGAGTTGCGCAGCGAGGTGAAGGACGAGCGGATCGTGAGGCCCTTTTCAAAGATCGCAAACGCATCCAGACTCAACTCACGCCCACGCGGGGGCACGCCGAAGAGCAGGATGGTGCCCCCCTTACGTGCGAGCACCACTGCGTGAGCCATGACCGAGAGCACACCGGTCGCATCAACGACGACGTCATATGACGCCGGGTCGAGTTCGCTCAGATCCCGCGCCCATACATCAGCGCCCAGCTTCCTGGCCAACTCGGCGCGCGCCGGCTGGCGCTCCACAACGGTGATATGGGCCGCGCCCCGAAGACGAGCGACCTGAAGCAGCAGCAGGCCGATCGGCCCCGCTCCCAGGAGAGCGACACGATCGGTCAGGCGAATCTCGGCTCGCTCGATCCCGTGGATGACGCAGCTCAGCGGTTCGACGAAGGCACCGGCTTCATACGACAGCGATCCGATGTCGAAGACGACCTTCTCCGGTGCGGTCACATACTCGGCCATCCCCCCCGCCCGCGTGACCCCGACCGCCTGCCAGTTCAGGCAGAAGTTCTGGCGATTGTTGAGGCAGTTGACGCAGTTATCACAGGCGATATTGGGCTCGACGGCCACGCGATCCCCCACGCGAAACCGCGTGACCTGTGCACCGACGGCGGCGACCTCGCCTGCAAACTCGTGACCGGGAATGATCGGGTAGTCGCCCAGGTACTCACCCCGCAGAATGTGGACGTCGGTGCCGCAGATGCCGCACGCAGCGACTCGCACCAGCACCTCATCGGGCCCCGGCGTGGGCGCCGGGACGTCAATCACACGAGCTTCGTGGGGGCGATCAATCGTAAGCGCTTTCATAGCACTCCCTATGAGGATAACTACATCACCAATCGGTCGTAGAGTACTTCCGCATTGAGGTCGGTGCAGACGGTGTCACGACAGGTGATCGTCTGGGTAGCTGCCGCCATCCCCAATCGAACCGCTTCCTCCGGCGAGACGCCCTCAAGCAACCCATAGGCCACAGCTGCCGTCAAGGCATCGCCCGCGCCGGTGGGATCAACGACATCCACCTTGAACGCCGGGACGCGCCCACTCTCCTCGCTGGTCGCATAGTAGAGTCCCTCGGCGCCCAGGGTGATGATCGCCAGCTCTACGCCGCCCTGTACCAGAGCCCGCGCCGCAGAGCTGATCTCGGTCTCATCATTCACGTCGCACCCCAGCATCGCAGCAGCCTCGGCGCAGTCGGGCGTGATCGCCGTGATGGCGGGGAGATGCGGACACAACCGGTGTGCCAACAATGCCGCGGTTGGGTCTGCACAGACCGGCACATCATACTGCGTCGTCAGCCGAAAGAGGGTCTGCAGAGCACGGGGCGAGAGGTTCGCATCGATACAGACCATATCAGAGCTCCGTATCAGGCGCCGCAGTCGATTCAGATGGCCCGGCGTGATCTCCTGCATGATCGACATATCGTCATAGGCGACCTGCAGCCGCTTCTGACGATCATAGAGCGCGACGTAGGATGCCGTCGGTCGCTCCGCCGACAGCACAGCATCTTCAGTGTTGATACCGAGTTCACGCAACCGACCCAACATAGTCCGACCCCACCAGTCATCACCGACAGCCGTGATGAAGTGCACGTCCGCTCCCAGGCGCGCGAGATTCTCGGCGATGTTACGTGCCACGCCACCCCAACCCCAACGGTTCTCACTGGGATTGGAGCGCGCAGGCTGTACGTTGGCCGAGCGGGGACGGACCTTGAGGTCAAGCCCGGCAGCGCCAATCACCAGCACGTGGTGTTCTCCGTACGTCATCTCTGCTCCCCCTCCCTGATCAACACACGAGGAATCCCGACGAAGGCACAACCCACAGGCCACAAGCTACGCCGAGCATCCTGTAGGCCAACGCCTACGACGATCTTCCCATCACTTCGACGCTCAAAGGGCACATCGGCAGTCAACGCCGCGTCCTCCGAAGTACTCTCCGAAGCGTCAATTCCACCGGTCACCTCGATGATCAACACATCTCCCTTTCTATCCTGATCCCATAGGCTCCCGTCGACCGGCGCGCGAACGGCGACGTAGGCACCGGACGGATCGAGGTATGGAAACGGTAGCATAGCAGAGTGCAGCGGTAACACAAGCCGTCCTTCCTCCCCCGATGTGTCTGCGCGCTGCCGGCTCTCCGGCGAAAACGGGAGATAGGGAGCCAACGCCTCAGCAGGTATAGCAAGCGAGCGTGTCGTCACCGCCAGAACGTCCGTCCGGATCAGTACCCGATCGACGAACTCATAGACCGGCAGAATCGCCGTGGTGGGATGAGGACGAGAGGTCGCCCGAAGGTCCAGCAGCTGCGCCATCCAGCGGACCAGATTCCGGCAGTCGGCAGCCCGCCCCGCGTGCCCCTCCACACTCCAACTCCTCTCGCTCTCCACGAGGAGATGCTGAGCGTAAGCGAAGGTCTGTTCGGCCCGCCCCCACGATTGAAGAGTGATATGAATCACGCCTTCCAGGTAGGCGGTGAGTGCCTCGTTGTAGCGACTCCATGGAGTAACCTGAAGCTCAAGCCACCGCAGAGCGTGACGGATCGCATCGAGGCCCTCCTCCCAGCAGGCCAGGCGGCGGTGGGCCTCGGCCTCAAGCACCAGTGCGAGCGCCTGCCCATAGCGATCGAAGCCGCGCTTGGCCGATCCATAGCAGATGTCCGCCGAGGCTAACGCCCCCTCGGGGTCATCCTGGTCGAACTGGGCCAGCAGACCCTCGAAACGATCGCGCAGTGGCGCCGCAATGCCACGAAAGTCGAGCAAGTACGGCAGCGACAGTTCCTTGGGGAGCGAGATCCAGGGCATATCTCAATCGCAGCCTAGCGTGAGCGTGTCTGCCGCTCATCCGGCAGCGACGGCGGCGACGACGCGGGACCCCGCGCGTCGCCCTCCTGCAGCGCCTCGACGACGCGCATCAGGTTCCCGGCCTCACGCATGAGCACCTGACGTGCTTCGGGCCACAGGTTCCCCATCGAGTGGAGCACCTCCATGAAGCTGGCGATGACCAGCTGCGGTGGTACGGTCAGCCCCTCCTCATGATAGGACTGCATCTCCTCCAGCATGCGGTTCACAAACGTGACACGGGCCTCGAAACGCGCGTTAGCGGCGAGCTGCTCGTGTGAGGCTTGAGCCTCCATCGTATACCGGTCAATGCCCTTCTGCAGCTTAGCCTGCCAGAACTCCAACCACTGCCGCGAGATCGCATCCTCCGCAGGGCGCACGGTGCCCATCTCAACACGATCGACGACCACACCCCGTTCTCGAGCCTTGGCCCGCACCTCACCCTCAATCTCGGATTCCAGATCGGTGATCAGCTTCGGGCTCGTCGCGATCCTGGGTGGGCCATCCTCGTCCTCGAGCCCGTACTGCGGGTTGAGGAACTCATCGAGATGGTGGGCCTCCAACCGGTCGCGCACCGTCGCCTCCAGCACATCACTCACGATGCCGGTCACCCAGTCTATCACCCGATGACTACCCTCTACCTTGCGCACGCATTTGGAGGTCGTCACATTGAGAATCGCCTCAACATCATAGCCGAAGGAGGGCGGCGCATCCGTCTCGCGCGAGCTCGACGCGCCATCGCCCGGCGGCGCGATACGGCAGACGATGCTGACCTGACACGAAGCGGGGATCCCATCCCGGGTCACGAACTCCACCGTCAGCGTGCGCCGCTGAGGACGCAGGTCAACGACGTCCCAAACACGCTCAAAGGCCTCCAGGTCGTGGAATCCGGGGCCCAGAATACGATACAACGTACCCATCCGGCTGGTGACCACGACGTTGTGGAGATCGACGCTGAGCTTGGCCGGGCCACCGACCTTATGGACAATCGGAGGGCCATCAAGATCGACCTGGCCTGCCTGCACGCGCAGCACAGGAGCGCGCACGGCGTAGGGATCCGATCCAAGCACCATACGGTCAACCAGGCTCGCAGCGTCCTCAGAGCTCACGTCATGCAACGCCTGCGAATACTGTCGCAAGACCCGCATCATATGACCGGAAGCGGTCACCAGCGCGATACCGAAGCCGGCAACCAGTACCAGAAAGTCAATCTGATCCACAGGACGGATCGTGTAGCCGGCCTCACTCCACAACACGATCGGCAGCGAGGCCGCAAACGCTAGGAAGAGAGCCCCAATGATGACCGGGATCAGGACCTTGGAGAGGTTCATAGCTCACCCTTCCGCTCAGGATCGACGCCAACCTGCTGCTGCAGCTGCTCCAATGCAGGCATCGCAGACTCAGGCAGGAGTTGCTGAACCTCAGGCACACCGGCCATCTTGATGAGGATACTCAGGATACAGTAGGCGACGAGATCCTGTTGGTTACTGGCGCCGCCCGCCTGCAACCTGCGACTGGTTTCATCCACCATCTCCGCGAGTAGCTTCTCACGCGCCTCCTGGCGAATCTTCTCCAGAGCCGCAAATCGCTTCCGCTCAACGCCGGCATGCCAGTCCATCACCTTGACGATAAAGCGTGACTTCCACGCCTCGACACGCTGCTCCGTCACACCGTGGTTTGAGGGCACGATCGGACCGACGATGCGTCCGGCGTAGGCCTCCAAACCCCGCGGCAGCAGTGCCGCGCGAACAGCTCGCTGCACCAGGTCATCCACCGTCGAGCGCGTCAACCGATCGACCAGGCGATCGTCCTCACGCCGACGATCGGAGGCGTGGAGCCCTAGCGCCGTCTCGAGACGCCGGTGCACCTTCAGCAGGGCTACCTGCGGATCATCCTCCGCTAAGGCGGAGAGGGGATCGACGATGCCTGCATACAGCTGATCCAGCGTATAGAAAGAGAGCGCCTGCTCCAGTTTGTGGGCTGCGACCTGCGTCGGCAGGTCCTCCCACGGATGGGCGGTGTGTGCGTCGAGAGGGCTGCGCCCCGACGGATCGACCTCCTCCGTGAAGAGAACCTGCAGTACATCACGCTGGTTCCGGTAGGGCCACGGTTCGCCGAGGCGGACCTCAGCCTGCCCGCGACGCACCCTGAAGGAACACGCGACCTGCGTGGTCACTTCGATGCCGTCTGAGGTAATGCTATCAACCCGCGCACTTCGGATCTGATTGCGCAGGTCAACGACGCGATAGGGTGCCTCGCCGCGCTCCAGGAACACGACGCCGGGCCCGGCGACGCGCCCGATCTTTGAACCCGACGTCAGCACCACCACGTTTTCGGGCTCAGTGATCAGAAGACCCGGGCCATATCCCATCCAGGGATTCCCGGCTATCCGCATGTGAAGCTGACCGTCCTCGACGACCCACGTGCTCTTTGGCCTCCCGGTGAAATAGCCGAGTACCAGAAAGAGCGCCCTGCGCCAACGCGGGACCGTGCTGATGGGCCAGGACGGATCTTCACATGCACATCCCAACGGGACGACCTGCAAGGCCCACACCGTCAGCAGCCAGATGGAGAAGAGAGCCGGCAGCACCAACGAGACCGCGAAGAGCACGAACTTGGCGGGGGAAAGCCCAGGCGTCGTGACCGCCACCAGGACGAAGAGCAACGTCATCAGAAGGACGCCGCCTCCAACATAGCTGGGCAGCACCCTGCTGCGCCACAAGAACAGGGCATAGCAGGTCAAGGGGAGCGAGAGGCTCAACAGCAACAACAGCAACAACGGAAGGTCGAGAATGCCATACCAGAGCAGGCCGGGCACGAACCACAAGGTCGGACCCCAGATCCAGATGATCGCCGACCACGGCGAAGCGGTCATGGATCCGGCCATCGCACCCTTTGGGGCGTCCGAGACGGGAAGGCGGTTGCGCAAGGCCCGGCTTAGGACAACCATTCCCGCTAGGTATAGCGCTAACAAGCCGATACGCACGGTGACCCCAGGCATACCCTTCTCCTCCAGCCCACAGACCTGGCGCTCACTGTAGCATGCAATGCTCAAAAGGGGAAGTTATCTTGCCAGAGCCTCGAAAGAGGGTAGAATGCCCGACTGAGATACCATCCACGAAGAGAAACGGACCCGACATCCAGCCTATGAAATACCACGATGTCCTACGTTATCTGTACGGCTTAGTCGATTATGAGAAGCGTCGTGTCGATCGATATTCCCCGCGAGAGTTCAAACTTGAGCGGGTCGAACGCCTCCTGGAGAAACTCGGCAACCCGCATCGCGCCTACCCGACCCTGCACATCGCCGGTACCAAAGGCAAGGGCTCGGTCTCATCGATGCTCGCCCACATTGCAGAGACAAGCGGGCTCAAGACCGGCCTCTACACGTCACCTCACCTCCACACCTATCGTGAGAGGATGCAGATCAATCAGACGCCGATCTCGCGGGTGCGAATGGCCGACCTCGTCGAGGAGCTCATCCCGGTCGTCGAGACCGTGCCGGAGCTGACGACCTTCGAGGTGACCACAGCCCTGGCTTTTCTCTTCTTCCAGCGCGAAGACGTCGATCTAGCCGTGATGGAAGTCGGCCTCGGTGGGCGCCTTGACGCGACCAACGTCATCATCCCAGAGATCAGCGTCATTACCTCGCTCAGCCTGGATCACACCTACCTCCTCGGCAACACCCTGGGAGAGATCGCCTATGAGAAGGGCGGCATCATCAAGCCGGGGGTTCCTGTGGTCACAGCGCCGCAGAAACCGGAGGCGCTGGAGGTCCTGCGCCGCATCTCAGCCGATCGCAACGCCCCGTTCACCGCGGTCGGAGAGGACTGGACCTGGACGCCGATCGCGCGCTACCTGCAGGGACAGAGGATCGCGGTCACAGCGGCCACCCCTTCGGCTTTCGAGGGCACCTACGATGTCGATCTGCTGGGCGATTTCCAGCAGGAGAATGCCACAGTAGCCATCGCGACTGCCGCGACGCTGCACGCCCACGGCCACACCTGGGTGTCCCCCGAAAGGGTCCGACGCGCCCTGAAGACCGTCACATGGCCCGGGCGTATGGAAATCCTGAGCCAGGATCCCCTGCTCCTGGTCGACTGCGCTCATAATCCCTACTCCGCCGAGGCATTGGCGACGTCACTCAAGGCATGGTTCCCGGACACATCCTGGGTGCTCGTCTTCGGGGCATCCACAGACAAGGACATCGAGGGTATGCTCAAGGCGCTGCTGCCGATAAGTGAACACGTCATCGTCACACGCTCCTACCATCCGCGAGCAGCCACGCCTTACGCATTGGCGGATCTGTGCGCCGATCTGGGACACGGTGCAGAGATCGCGGTGAATCCTCAACGCGCGCTCGAAGAAGCGACCCGTCGGACCGGCCCCGGACAGGGCATCCTGGCGACCGGTTCGATCTTCATCGCAGCTGAGATGCGCGAGGCATGGGCCAACAAAGACCACAATGTGCACACCGATCTGCAGCTCCCCATGGGCGACTGGGTCGACGAGCCCTGGGAACCAGCATCGTGATGGATTGGGACAAACTGCCGCTGTCGCCTGAAGATCTCTTCGGCGAGACCTTCGATAACGGCCCCGCCGAAAACGGGCCGTTTGAGGCCATCGTCCTCCCCCTACGAGACCTCGTTGTCTATCCCCAGATGGTGACCCCCCTCTACATCGGTCGTGAGCGTTCTCTGCAGGCGATGTCGATCGCCATCCAGGAGGACTGGCCGGTCGTGGTGATCGCCCAACGGGATGGCGAACTGGAGGACTACCCGGCATCGGACGATCTCTACGATGTGGGCACAGAGGTTGTGATCGCACGATCGATTCGCTTGCCCGACGGCACGACCAGCGCCATTGCCCAGGGAGCAGGCCGCGTCAAGCTCGTCAACGTCGTCCAGGAACAACCCTACCTCATCGGCACCTTCGAGCCCTTGCCGGAACCCGCAGACACCACGGCCCTCACCGAGGCCCTAACCCGGGCGGCATTGGCGATGTTCGAGAAGATTGTCCAACTCAACCAAGCGCTGCCCGAGGAAGCCTATGTCTACGCGATGAACGTCGGCGCTCCAGGGCAGTTGGCCGATGTCATCGCACAGATCGTCAACCTCCCGACGGAAGCGCGACAGGATCTCTTGGAAACCGTCGCGGTCACCGATCGTCTCCAGAAGATCAGCGCCTTGCTGGCACAAGAGCTCGATGTGCTGGAGCTGGAGAATCAGATCCACACCACCGTGCAAGAGGAAGTCGACAAGAGCCAGAGGGAGTACTTCCTACGCGAGCAGATGCGTGCCATCCAGGAGGAATTGGGCGAGGCGGATGCGTTCTCAAGAGACCTACTGACGGTGCGAGAGCAACTATCCGATCCGGCTCTGCCCGACCACGTCCGCGAGCGAGCGGAGGAGGAGCTGCAACGGCTGTCGATGATGCCGGCTATGGCGCCGGAGGTGGGCATCATCCGCACCTATCTGGGTTGGCTCCTCAATCTTCCCTGGCACCAGGAGACGGAGGACCACCTCGACATCCGTCACGCCGAGCGCCTTCTCGCATCCCAGCATTACGGGCTCCCCAAGGCCAAAGAGCGCATCTTGGAGTACATAGCCGTACGCAAGATCGCGCCGGCCCGGCAGCAGAGCACCATCCTCTGCTTCGTCGGCCCTCCCGGAACCGGCAAGACCTCGCTGGGACGGTCGATTGCCGCAGCCCTCGGGAGAGAGTTCGTTCGCGTCTCACTGGGCGGCGTGCGTGACGAGGCCGAGATCCGCGGGCACCGACGCACCTACATCGGGGCGCTCCCCGGCAGGATCCTTCAGACGATGCGGCGGGCGGGAACGGTCAACCCGGTCTTTATGCTGGACGA
Source organism: Anaerolineae bacterium (assembly GCA_040774145.1). Classification (GTDB taxonomy): domain Bacteria; phylum Chloroflexota; class Anaerolineae; order B4-G1; family SLSP01; genus PWVB01. The sequence goes on along the minus strand of JAXGUU010000001.1, from coordinate 34,656 downwards.
GGTCGACAAGATCGGGGCTGACTTCCGCGGTGATCCTTCGTCGGCGCTACTCGAGGTCCTGGACCCCGAGCAGAACCACGCCTTTTCCGACCACTACCTTGAGATTCCCTATGATCTCTCGAAGGTCCTTTTCGTGGCGACCGCTAATGTGATGAGCACCCTACCGCCGGCCCTCGAGGACCGCATGGAGGTGATTGAGTTCCCCGGCTACACAGAGCTCGAGAAGATCGAAATCGCGAAGCGTTTCCTCATCCCCAGACAGATCGAAAGAAACGGCCTGGCGGAGGCGCCCCTGCGCTTCCCGACCCCGACGCTGCGCACGCTCATCCAGGACTACACCTATGAGGCCGGGGTCCGCAATCTTGAGCGTGAGATCGGCAGCCTCTGCCGCAAAGCAACCCGGCGGCTTGCCGAGGAAAAGCGCTCGCTGCGCACCATCACGTCCAAGTCGCTGCGACGCTATCTCGGCCCGCCCCGTTACCAGCAGAACCCCATCGAGGACAACCATGTCGTTGGACTCGCTACGGGCCTGGCGTGGACCGCTGACGGCGGAGATCTGTTACCCGTTGAGGTCGCGCTGATGCCCGGCAAAGGGCAGCTGACGCTGACGGGACAGCTGGGTGATGTCATGCGGGAATCCGCCCAGGCAGCGCTTACCTACCTCCGGTCGCGGGCTGCCCATTGGGAGCTCGATGCCAGCATCTTCGACAAGACCGATATTCACATCCACTTCCCGGAAGGGGGTATCCCCAAAGACGGCCCTTCCGGAGGGATCACCATCGCCACCGCTTTGTGCTCCGCATTCACCGAGCATCCGGTGCGTCGCGATGTTGCGATGACGGGCGAGATCACGTTACGAGGGCGTGTCCTTGAGGTCGGAGGCCTGAAGGAGAAGCTTCTGGCAGCCCACCGCGCCGGCATCGTCAAGGTGCTCCTGCCCAAGCGCAACCAAAAGGACCTGCCCGAGATCCCAAAGGAGATCCGTAAGCAGGTCAAGCTGACCCTCGTCGAGACGATGGATGAGGTGCTGCGCGAGGCGCTGATCATCGAGCGTGCCGCCGACCCGACCCCCTAGGACGACCCGCCTATCAAGCATCAGAAAGCCATCGAGGCGCACCCCGGGGTGCGCCTCGATGCTGTGTGCTCGGGGGATCGAATCAGTAGAGCGGCTTCAGAATCCCGTAGTCACCATCATCTCGACGATACACAACGCTGATGCGCCCATCGGCTGCGTCCACAAAGATGAAGAAATGGTGCCCCAACAGCTCCATCTGCTCGATCGCCTCGTCTGCCAGAATCGAGCTGACCTCAAACTCCTTCACACGAGCGATGCTGGGCGCTTCCTCCAACTCGGCCTCGGCTGTTGGCTCGAGCGAGATCACAGTAGCCGGTACGCGACGGCTGGTGCGCTGACGTCCCTTGTAGCGTTCAACACGGCGGGACATCTTGTCCATCACCGAATCCACTGCGGCGAAGATATCGCCTCCCCGCTCCTCTGCCCGCAGGATCGCCTTGGGCACATAGATCGTGATCTGAGCGACCATACGCCGTGTGTTATCCCTGGCATTGCTCTCTGAGAGATCAACCCGAATGCTGTCCAGATTGGGCAGATGCCGCTGAAGCTTGGAGACTTTCGCCTCTACGTAATCACGTAATCGGTCCGTCAACTCCAGGTTCCGGGTATAAATCTGCAGCGTCTCCATGTGTGAACCCTCCTTATCACTAAGATTGGCGCTCATACGGCGTGCGACAACGTGTATGCGTTCACCCGTCTTGCGCCCTGGGCGAGCAATGCCACGGCACAAGCCTCCAGTGTGGCTCCCGTGGTGACCACATCGTCCACCAACGTGATCACAAGCCCCGTGAGATCACGGTCCTCGGGACACAAAAACGCATCCCTGACATTGTGCCAACGTTGATGGCGCTCGAGCTTAGCCTGCGACGGCGTGGGCCGAGTGCGGAAAAGCAGGCACTCATCCGATGAAACGCCGACCCGACGCGCCAGCTCACGCGCTAACAGTGTAGACTGATTATAGCCACGTTTTGCTTCACGATCAACATGAAGCGGCACCGGCACCAGTAGGTCGGTTGTGAGATGCCGCTCTACCCAGATCTCTGCCATGCGTGCCCCGAGAGGCGTAGCGACATCACGTCCGCCCCGATACTTGAGCGCATGGATGGCATCCCGAACAGGTCCCTCGAAGAGGAATAGCGAACGAATCGGCGCAACGTGCAGAGGATGTGCACGACACCGCATACACACACCCGGCCCTTCCCAATGATCGCCGCAACGAGGACAGACAGGGCGATCGGTTGGCGTGAGGTGATCCGCACAGGTCTCGCACAACCACGTCTCGAGATGCCCGCACACGACACAACTCGGCGGAAGGACCAGATCCAGTACCCACCGCCCGAGTCCCCGGACAGAGCGAGTCGTGGAGTTTAGAACGCTTTCGTGCGTCACGCGCACGCTCCAGGTGATCGATCGTCAGGACTGCCTAGAAGCCCCCCAACACACCGGAATCCCTGATCTGGATCATCGCCGGCCCCAGCAGCACGATCAGGATCGTGGGGAAGATGAAGAAGACCAACGGGATCATCATCTTCACGGGTGCTTGGCGGGCCTTTTCCTCAGCCCGCTGGCGGCGCTTCATCCGCATCGTATCGGACTGAATACGCATCACCTTGGCCATACTCACACCCAGCTGGTCAGCCTGGATAATCGCCGCGGTGAAACTCGTCACGTCGGCCACATCCATACTGCCGGCCATATCACGCAATGCCTCACGCCGTAGTTTGCCTAGCTGCATCTCCTGAACGGTCCGCATGAAGGCACGGCTGAGTTCGTTATCCCACTTTTCTGCCACTTTCTGCATAGACGCATCAAACCCCAATCCGGCCTCCACGCAGATCGTCAGCAGGTCGAGGGCATCAGGCATGGCTTTGGTGATCTCCTCCTGCCGCTTCGAGATCTTCGATCCGAGCCAGATGCCCGGCAAGAGGTAACCCATCATAAAGGCGACGAGGATGATCAACAGCCTCTGTCCGAGAGGGACGGTGGAGGCAAAGACCATCAAGAGCGACAGGGTGCCCAGGACCAGTGCACCACCAATCCGATAGCCGAGGAAGTGGGCCGCCTTGATCTTGTGCCCGAGTCCGGCGAGTTCCAGTTGGTGCCGGATGCTCTCGAGCGTGTTCTGAGGCGTGAAGCGCTGAGCCAGGCGGCTGAGCGCCTCGATCGCGGGCACCATCACCCGCTGATAGAAGGGCTGAGAGAGCTCCAACTCCTCGAGGGTCACCGACTGTCCCAACGCAGAGAGCTCGTTGAGGCGCTCCTCGATGCTCTGAGAGGAGCCGCGCCCACGCAACACCAGCACGACCAGGAGCGCGACCAGCAACACAAGGGCACCGATTATAACCAACGGCTCCATCGTCCCTCCTCAGACCTCGATGCTTACGATCTTGTTGATCGAGATATACCCGATGACGATCAGCACCAAGGAGATCCCCACCATCATCCAGCCACAAGGGTCGGTGAACAGAGGGCTCATAAACTCGGGGTTGATCATATAGATCACTAAGCCGAGCACGAACGGCAACGCTGTGATCAGATATCCCGTATACCGTCCCTGAGAGGTCAGTGTCCTGATCTCTCCCTTGATGCGCACGCGCTCACGAATAGTGAAGCTGATCGCATCCAAAACCTCAGCAAGGTTACCACCCACCTCACGCTGTACGCTCATCGCCGTGATGATGAGGTCCATATCGGCGCTGGGCATACGACGCAACAGGTTCGCCATGGCCGTGTCGAACGGGACGCCGAGCTGGAGCTCAAGCACCACCCGCCCAAACTCATCGGAAATGGGCGAGGGCATCTCATTCGAGATCACCTCAAGGGCCTGAGTCGTGCTGTAGCCGGCGCGCAGCGAGTTGACAATGAGGTTAAGCGCGTCACCGAGCTGCCCATTGAACTCGCTGAGCCGTTTGCTCTTGCGCATCCCCAAATAGATCCGGGGGAGGAAGAAGCCGGCCACGATGCCGACAGGGATGAGCACGAAGCGCCCCATAGCATAGAAGAGGAGTCCCAGCGACAACGCGACGAGCACCGTCAAGACAAGAAACTCGCCCACCGTCCACTTGAGGTCAGCTTGGGCCAGCTGAGTCGCCAGGTTCTGGGCGAAACTGCGTCCCTCGACGGCTCGATCGACCGCCGAGCTAACGAAGCTATCCTTGCGGGCCGACTTCTCGCCATTACGATCCGCCTTCCGACCGCCACGCTCGGCACGCCCCAGCCTCTCCTCAAGCAGAGCGTCCCCTGACGAGCCGCGGGATAGCCCAACGACCAGGAGGATCACCGCAAGAAGGGCAACGCCGCCAACCACGTATAGGATTTCCATAGTCGGTCAACCTCTCCGCATAGGGCAGGCCTTAGGCCCGCCGGGCAAAACCATGCCGAACCGGCGACTCAGTATCTCAAGCGCTGGGCGACACCGAAGATAGAGGGGGGCAAGTGGATCCCAGATTGTTCAATGCGATCGATGAACTTGGGACGAATGCCGGTAGGGCGGAGCTTGCCGATAACCCGCCCATTTTCGTACCCGCTCTGCTCGAATTTGAAGATGTCCGCCGTCGTGATCACGTCGCCCTCCATCCCCTGCACCTCGGTAATGGAGACCACACGGCGCGAACCATCGCGCAGACGCTCCAGTTGCACAATCATATCAATCGCCGCAGCTACCTGCTCGCGAATCGCCCGGTGGGGCAGCTCCATACCCGCCATCAGCACCATCGTCTCCAACCGCGATAACGCATCACGTGTGGTGTTGGCGTGGATGGTCGTCATACTGCCCTCGTGACCCGTATTCATCGCCTGGAGCATATCCAGCGCCTCACCACCACGACACTCACCCACGACGATGCGATCGGGGCGCATTCGCAGGGAGTTGATCACCAGATCGCGGATCGCGATCTCGCCACGTCCCTCCACGTTCGGGGGGCGGGACTCCAACGTGACGACGTGCTCCTGACGCAACTGCAGCTCCGCAGCATTCTCAATGGTGATGATGCGATCCTCAGCGGGAATAAAGCTTGAGAGCACATTGAGGAAGGTGGTCTTTCCCGTGCCCGTGCCGCCTGAGACGATGACGTTCACAGCAGCGACCACAGATGCACGCAGGAACTCGATGGACTCCTCCGTCACGGTTCCGAAGCGAATCAAGTCCTCCACCGTCAGCGGCTGTTTGAAGAACTTACGGATCGTCAGAATAGGGCCCTGCAACGAGATGGGAGGGATCACAGCGTTGACACGGGATCCATCCTTGAGGCGTGCGTCGACGGTGGGGCTGCTCTCGTCGATACGCCGTCCAAGCGGAGCAACGATGCGCTCGATAATCCGCATGAGGTGCTCATCAGATTCGAAGGCGACGTTGGCACGTTGGATCCTGCCGTTACGTTCCACAAAGATCTTCTTCGAACCATTGACCATGATCTCACTGATGGACTCATCGGCGAGCAAGGGCTCCAACGGTCCGAGGCCCAGAATCTCGGCGACAATGACCTCGAAGAGCGCATCGCGCTCGCGCCGCCCGAGGATGATGCTTTCCTCTTGGAGGATCTCATCGTACATCATCTTGATCGTCTGACGGACATCATTGGTCCGCGAGACATCCATCGCCGGGTCCATTTCGGCGATCAACCGGTTCTGTACCCGGTTCTTGAGATCCATGTAGGCGTCGCGGGCCTGGGGCACCGGACGCCGCTGCACGCCACGCTCTGCCGATGCGTTCGGTCGCACCCCGGACTCCGCGGGCCGGCTCTCCCGATCCGCCGTATCCGTCGGTTTCTTCTCCATCCTACGTAAGAGCGACATCATCCACCTCGCATGTCAGCCCAACGACGACTTGGGCTACAGTAACCGTCCCAGACCCGCACGGCGTGGGGACTCAGCCGTGGGCTGCTCCTCGTCCACAGTCCTATGAACCACCTCATGGACCTTCTCCGCCAAGGCGGTGATGCCTTGCCCCAGCGGAGTTCGGGCGCCCTTCATCATCAACGGCTCACCAAGATTGGCCGAGCGCAGCGCCGTTCGTTCATCAAGGGCGATATGTGCGAGAGCGGGCATCATCGCACGCTCAATCGCCTCCGGCTGAATACCCATACGCTTGCTGTCCACGCCATTGATCACCAATCCGAGTTTGGCGAAGTCATAGTTGAGCTTGCGCAGAAGTTCGACGAACAACCGTGCTCCACGGATCTCAGGAATGATGGGACGCGTCACCACCAAGACCAGGTCACTCACATCCAGTGCCGCTAGCAAGACATCATCCACCTGATGCGCTGTGTCGATCAGAATGTAGTCAAACTGCGGTCGCAGAAAAGCGAGAATCGTGTGAAAATGGCTGTTCGCGCCCGACTCCTCCACACCACCCTCACGGAAGATCTCTGCCTCCTCGGGTGAGGCCGGGGCACACAGGACCCTGACCCCGGAATCGTGCGTGACCAAGATGCTATCCAATAGATGCGGATCCAGATCAGCCGCATGGGGTGCCAGATCGGCGAGCGTCCGAGAAGGCTGAAGCTTCATAAAGACCGAGACATCCCCGAACTGCAGATTGCCGTCGACGAGACAGATCTTCGCCTCCTGTCCCAGCATGTTCTGCAAGGCAATCGCCAGGTTCACGGTCAGCGTGGTGCATCCGGTGCCCCCTTTGGGGCTGTAGATCGTGATCACCTCGGCCTCTAGGGCCGGGGCAGCTTGGGCGGCGGCACGACCCGTTGCGGGCCCTCCGGACGGAGCAGGACCCAGCGGTCCCGTGTGCATCTTCTGTTTGAGCACGTGGGCGCGATGGATGGCATCCAGCAATTCATCGGCACCCGGCGGCTTGGTCAGGTAATCTCGTGCGCCGGCCATCATCGCACGGCGTAGATAGTCGGTCTCTCCCTGGACCGATAGCATGATCACTTGCACGGTCGGGAGCGCCTCGATCACCTTCGCCGTGGCTGCGATGCCATCAATCCCCGGAAGGTTGATGTCCATCAGGATGACATCGGGCATCGCCTGGGACACGGTCTCGACGGCTTCCTCACCGGTTGAGGCCATCGCCACGACCTCGATATCAGGATCAAACGAGAGCAGCTTGCGCAGCTGCTCTCGCGTCTCCGCGATGTCATCAACGATCATGACCTTGATGCGGTCAGCCATCGAGGCTCCTACTCCTCAGGTACCGGCGTGGGCTCGGGCAGCACCTCCAGCGGATCCCGGATGGGCACGGGGCCGATGGGATCGTCGGGCATGGTCTCAGGCAGTTGATAGCGATCGACGATGTACCGGAACCAGATCGGCTGTGTCTGCAACATCGGACCGGTCACGTTGGCGGGCCGGAGCACCAGATCCAGATCGGCACCGACCTCGTGGAGATACTTCAGGACCAACGCGTCTTCACGGGTCACCAAGAGCGTCACCAGCTCGATCTCCTTCGTCTCCACCAAGGGAATCGGTGTGGGTGCAGCCTGAGCCTGCGGGGCGACCTCACCCAGAGGCCCGGCACCTTCAGCGACCGGCTCCTGAGTCACGCGCGCCGGTGCAGACGTCGCCGCATCCCACACACCAACGTGCCAGACAATGGCATCCTGAACCGTCATCTGCGTCAGGAGCATCGGCTCAATCGCCGCCTGAAGCTCAGAGGGATAGATCGCGGCCCACTGCCCGTTCGGCAGCAACTCAAAATCGCCAAAGGGGCTTGACTGCACCACCTCATCCTCTGCACCGCTCTGAAGATAGGTGAACTGCTTGACACCGCTCTCGAGGAAGTCCGTGTAGATCGGTGCGATCTTCAACGCGGCTAACACGTCCACCCGATCGCCCGGCTCAATCGCCCAACCGACCGCGCCCTGCGTGTCGAATGGGATGGCGTAGGCAACCCGGTCCTCCGGTTCAAAGAGGGCAGCAGCCGATCCACTCACGGAGAGCATCCCGCCCGGACGACCGACCATATCCGGAAGCACGGGCATGCCGCGCGGAATCTCCATGCGGGCAAACCTGCCGTCGACCTCGTCGAGGGAGGTGTAATACTCATAGGGCAGATTGTCAGTCGGCCAGGCCTGGAGCGCGATTGCGTTGTCCTCAACACTAATCTGCATACCTCGCGGCACGTTCTGCAGCGCCACGACGATGTCCACAGTCTGGACGGGAGCAATCTCCGGGGTCGCCTCTGCCACTTCGTCCGCGGGCGCGCCTGAACGCTGCAGATAGATATAGACCGCTCCAGCGGCAACAGCCAAGATAATCAGAATCAATGCGAAGACGACCAGACCTCTGTTCCCGCGCATCAGGACCTCCTTTGAGCCAAGGCTATTCCACTGTCAATCATGGACGAGTTGTTAGAATATGCAAACTGAAATCGGCTGTTGCGCGGATAGCCCGCTAGATTATAACCCAATTATAACATATATCGCCAGGGAGTCATAGAGCTTCCGCCAATCACAAATCATTGTATCACAGCTGAAAAGGCAACACAACCACAGGGCATGACGACTGTGTTGCAATATGGCGACAGCGCTCGCCAAAATCTGACCTTCTAGGGTCAGGAGTTGGTTCAAGGCGCCAATTTCGTGATAACCATCCAACAACCCAATCACCCCATCATGTAGTTGCTTATCCGGGGAACTCCATTATCATAGATGTGCTTTGGAATCTGAAGAGCCTATGCATGCGATAGCGCTTGAACGATCGCAGCCGACCCCATCGGTTGCGCAGGTGTGCGTCGCCGGTCACCTCAGCGTGCAGCGCACCGGTCCCCGGTGTGCGCGGACCATCGATCTACTCACGATGAGGTGGCCCACAGACTCGAACATCATCCCACGAAAACGAGACAAGGAGCACCATGGGTAGGATCAGAAGATTGGTCTTGGACACATTGAAACCCCACGACCCAAGCATCATCGAGCTAGCCGATCAACTCACCGATCTTGAGGGGGTCTCGGCGGTCAACATCAGCATCTATGAGATGGATCGCAAGGTCGAGAATGCCAAAATCACGATCGAGGGCGAGTCCCTCAGCTTCGAAATGGTGGCGCAACTGATCGACGAGATGGGTGGTGCCATTCATTCCGTCGACGAAGTCGCTGCCGGCCGACACATTATTGACGATGCGCAGACGCTACAGGATTGATCCTGCACGCCGCTCATCGTCGTTGACTTAGCCTTGAACGATGCTATCATCGGCGCCACGGGCCTTATCTCGTAGGGCTCGCCGTCAACGGCGCCTGTGAGGTCACCCGAGCAGGCTGGGCAGCACTGACCTGAGTGGGGTTGGAGATCTATGGAGAAGCTGCGCGCGCAGAAACCGATCTACACCATTCTCGTCGCGATCATCATCGCGACGATTCCGTGTTATTGCCTCGGATTCGTCGCCCTCGCGATCCGCCCCCCCACGTCGACGCCCGAGGCGACGCCAACGCCGACGATCACGGTGACGCCCGAAGCCACACTGACACCCTTTGAGGTGGGTCCCGAGGACGGAACGCCCGATCGAACGATGCAAGCCACGCCCACGCAGTGGTTCCCGCCTACACGCACCCCGACACCGGAACCGACGGAGACGCCGCTGCCCACCGAGACGCCCACACCGACGCCCACCGAGACCGAGCAGCCGACGGAGGAACCGACGTCAACGGGCACGGCGACCCTCACACCGACCCTCACGCCCGAACCGGAGACGCCTACAGCCACGCCGTCGGCAACACCGACCGCAACGCCCACCACATCCTTCACGCCGACCTTCACCCCCATCCCCACATTGACATGGACGCCTACCCTCACCCCCGCCGTCGAGCCCACAGCCACGACCGAGAACACACCCACACCCTGAACCATCGGGAGAAGGAGCCGCCTTGGAGACAATCGAACTGCTGAAAGCCCTGTCCGAAGCTTCAGGCCCTGCGGGCTATGAAGGGGCGGTGAGCCGTCAGATCGAGGCGCTCTGGCAGCCTCTTGTCGATGACCTGCGCGTTGACGCGATGGGCAACCTCATCGCCCGCCGGCAAGGCACCGGTCCGGCGCCGAGACGCTCGCTGATGGCTGCCGCTCACATGGACGAAATCGGGCTGATCATCACGGGATTCGAAGGCGATTTCCTGCGCTGCCATCAGCTCGGCGGCATGGATCGACGCGTATTGTTGGGCCTGCAGGTATGGGTTCACGGTCGGCACAGGTTACCCGGCGTCATCGGGAGCCGCCCGCCCCACATCCTCCCTGCAGCGCAGCGGCAGAACATCCCTCCTTGGCAGGAGCTCTTCATCGACGTTGGCCTCGATGCCGATGACCTGCGGGACCAGGTTCGGGTGGGAGATCATGTCACCCTGCGGCAGCCTTTGCTGGCCCTCAAGAACGGTCGCGCTGCCGGTAAGGCGCTGGACAATCGGACGTCCATTGCCGCACTGACGTTGGCCTTGGAAGCGCTTCAGCATCGTGAGCACAGCTGGGATTTCTATGCAGTGGCGACCGTTCAGGAAGAGGTCGGCATCAAGGGCGCCATCACCAGCGCCTACAGCCTCGCCCCCGATCTCGCCATCGCACTCGACGTCACCTTCGCTAAACAGAACGGCGACGGAGAGTCAGGGGTCTTCGAGCTGGGCAAAGGTCCCACCATCGGTGTTGGGCCCAACTTCCACCCGCAGATGGTCGAGAGGATGAAAGAGGTAGCCACGGCAGACGAGATCCCCTTTGTCATCGAACCCCTCCCGGGCTCAAGCGGCACCGACGCCTGGGGTATCCAGCTGTCCGGGGAGGGCATTCCCTCCGGCCTGATCTCCATTCCGATTCGGTATATGCACCAACCGGTCGAGACCGTGGCGATTCGCGACGTTGAGCGGGCCGGGCGGTTGCTGGCGAGCTTTGCCGCCGGGTTGACGCCCGAGTTCTCAATCCGTTGGGAGGATGAGGCATGAACGAACTGATCGACCACCTGGGCCTTCTCTCCAACGCACCGGGCATCTCGGGCCAGGAAATCGAGGTACGCCGCGCCATCCGACCGTTGATCGAGACCTACGTTGACACCCTTCGCATCGACGCCCTGGGCAATCTGATCGCCTATAAGGCGGGTCAGGGGACCGCGGGGCTTCGCGTGATGGTCTCGGCCCACATGGACGAGGTCGGGATGATGGTGATCGACCACACCGGCGAGGGCGACCTACGCGTCGCAACTGTCGGCGGTATCCCTGACAGGTTGCTGCCGGGGCTGACCGTGCGTGTGGGCGACCAGGCCATCCCGGGCGTCATCGGGTTGCAGGCGATCCACCGCACGGACAGGAGCAGCCTCAACAAGGCACCGAGTATTGACAAGCTCGTGGTCGACATTGGAGCAACGAGCAGGGATGAGGCCGAACGCCTCGCACCGGTGGGCACAGCGATCGTCTTTGCGACGACCTTTGAGACGATGGGCAGCAGTTGTATGGGCAAGGCCTTTGACGACCGAGCCGGATGCACGGTCTTGGTCGACCTGCTGCGCGGAGGCCCCTACCCCTTCGATCTTGTCGGCGTCTTCACCGTCCAAGAGGAAGTGGGGTTGCGTGGAGCTCAGGTAGCGGCCTACGCCGTCGAGCCCGACGTAGCCATTGCCCTGGAGGGCACGCTTGCGGACGATCTGCCCAAGGATGAGCCTGATGTCAGCCCGACCACGGCCCTGGGTCGAGGGCCGGCCATCACTGCGATGGACCGCTCCTACATTACCCCGCCGCGCTTGCTCAGTCACTTTATGCGCGTCGCCGACGCCGAAGGGATCACCTATCAGATCAAACAACCGGGCATCGGGGGAACTGACGCGGGGGGCATTCACAGAACGCGCGCGGGCGTGCCGTCCATCACCGTTGCCGTACCATGTCGCTATATCCACAGTCCCGTCTCCGTGCTGCGGGAGCACGATCTCGCGGCGTGTGCTCGTCTCGTCGCAGCCGCGGCCCTCCAGTTCACACCCGAGCTGGTCCGCCCGACAGCGACGCCGGACGCTTAGCCAGGATCGAGAAGCACGCGGTACAGGACGATCAGCAGATAAGGAGAAAAGCTTGGATCTCAAACTGCTAGGCAGACTGACCCAGACCTTTGGTCCATCGGGATACGAGGATGAGATTCGCGCCGTCATCGCGGAGGCCATCACACCTTACGCTGATGAGACGCGAGTCGACGCTCTCGGCAGCCTGATCGGCATCCGCCACGCCTCCGAAGGCGCGCCGGGCGCCAAGCGAGTCCTGCTCGCTGCCCATATGGATGAGATCGGCCTGATGGTCACCCATGTGGAGGACAAGGGCTTTGTGCGCTTCACGTCGATCGGCGGTGTTCGCGCCGTCAATGCCATCGGCGGGCGTGCACGGTTCGCCGGCGGCATCACAGCCCCCATCTACGTGGAACGGCGAGAGGATGCCTCCAAGGTGCCCGAGCTGCAGCATCTCTACCTCGACGTGGGCGCCGTCGACCGTGACAGCTCTCCGGTTCGTGTCGGCGACACGGCCCACTTCGTAGGACCGCTGGTCAGTCAGGGCACGCGCCTGGTCAGCAAGGCGCTCGACGATCGTATCGGCTGCTACGTACTCATCGAGGTGATGCGCCGGCTTGAGGCCCGTGCTCACGAGGTCTATTTCGCCTTTACAACTCAGGAGGAGATCACGTTGTCGGGCGCCCGCACCTCGGCCTACCGCATCGATCCCGACCTCGCGATCTCAGTCGACGTCACAGGGACCGGCGATACGCCGAAGGCCCTGCCGATGGACGTCGGCCTCGGTCAGGGCCCGGCGATCAAGGTGAAAGACGGGGGGATGATCGCCCACCCCGCGGTTCGCGATGCCCTCATCGCCGCAGCGGAACGAGCAGGGGCACCCTATCAGATGGAGATCCTGCTCGGCGGCACGACCGATGCGGCGGCGATGCAGTTAGTGCGGTCCGGCGTGCCCAGCGGATGTCTCAGCATCCCATGTCGCTACGTTCACTCCCCCTCGGAGATGGTCGACACCGCGGATGTCGAGAACGCCGTTGAGATCCTGCTGACACTCTTGGAGTCGTCTCTCTAGACATCGCACCATTCAGACTGGCGTGCGAGCTCCATTTATGATATCATGCATCTGACATATTTTAGCAACTAGAGCAGAGGGAGGCTGGGTGGAGAGTAGAGAACTGGCAAACCGGATCACCGAGATCATCGTCGACAAACAGGGTGAGGACATCCTCATCCTTGATCTGACTGAAGTCACGACGTTCACCGACTATTTCATCCTCTGTACGGCAGGCAGCTTTCGACAGTTGGATGCTCTGCACAGCGCAGTGCAGGAAGAGCTGAAACGATCGAATATACAACGGTTGGCTGCCGGATCCGAGGCTGGTGCCGAATCCGGATGGGTGCTGCTTGACTACAACAGCGTGATCGTGCATCTCTTCACCCAGGAGATGCGTGAGTTCTACCGCTTGGAAGAGCTCTGGAACAACGCCCGCATCGTCACCCATATCCAGTGATCGACCATCCGTCCATGTAAGAGAGGCCTGGGATACACCGCCCAGGCCTCTCTTGATAGGGACGTTACGCCAATTGGGCTAGCGCTCTGTTGACACGTCTGATAATCTAGGTATAATTCTTACGATGAAGTGGAGGGTTATCCAAGCTGCAACGCGAAGCTGGCAACCCCACCTCAAGTGGCTTACGCCAGGTATCGGCGTCAAGCGCTGGTTAATGCTACTGGCCCTGGGCGTCGGGCTGCTAAGCTTCGGCGGTGCGTTGCTTCTGCGGGCGTATCTTGATCCCCTCCCTCGGCTCTTTTACTATCTAACGCTGCAGTTTATGCCGCGAGGGATGCGAACAGGTGTCATCATCGCCTCGGGTCTATGGCTGATCGCCTATGGCATCTGGGGGCTCAATCGCGCCATCCTGGAGCCCTTTAGGATCGGCAGGCAGGCGTCGATCCCCACCGTGCTCTACGACTACCGGCGGCGGGGACGCGGCCCGCACGTGGTCGTGATCGGCGGGGGCCATGGACAGGCGGCTGCCCTACGGGGACTCAAGGCCTTCACGTCCAACCTCACAGCCATCGTCACCGTCGCCGATGACGGAGGATCGTCGGGTCGCCTGCGCCGTGACACGGGCATCCTGCCGCCGGGCGATTTCCGCAACTGCATCGCTGCACTGGCCGATGACGAATCGCTCGTCACACGTCTCTTCCAGTATCGCTATGCGCAGGGCAAGGACCTCAAGGGACACAGCTTCGGCAATCTCTTCATCAGCGCGATGGCCGGCATCACCGGCTCGTTCGAGGGAGCGCTGATGGCCTCCAGCCAGGTCTTGGCGGTGCAAGGTGAAGTGTTACCGAGCACGCTCGATGCGGTGACGCTCTACGCCGATGTGAGCACCGACGGCGAGACCGTTGTCCGCGTCTATGGAGAGTCGGAGATTCCGGCAACGCACGGCCATGTCGTGCGAGTGGCGCTGAATCCCGATGCTCCCAGCGCCTATCCCGGTGCGGTACGGGCGATCTTGCGCGCCGACCTGATCGTGATCGGCCCCGGCAGTCTCTACACCAGCATCCTGCCGAACTTACTGGTGCCGAGGATCGCCGAAGCGCTACGCGCGACCGCAGCTCTGAAAGTCTATGTGTGCAATGTCGCGACCCAGCCCGGCGAGACCGATGGCTACACAGCCCAGGCACACCTGGACGCGCTCGAACGGCACATTGGAGAGGGCATTATCGACATCATGATGATCAATGCTGAGGTGCCTGCCGTTCCTCCGGTCATGGCAGAGGTCGAGTGCGAATGGGTCAGGCCCGAGATTGACACGGGAGGTGACTTGCGCATCGTGACAGCCGATCTTGCCCACGAGGACTGCAATGGCCAACATGACAGCCAAAAGCTGGCCCATGTCCTGATGGGGCTCTTGGACTAGCGAGTGGGGATGTGCGATTGATGACTACACGCGTGCTAGTTTAGTCGTCAATCCTAGGTCTCTACTCAGGTAACCAACCCTACGATACAAAGGAGTGACTATGACCACAAAGATTGGGATTAACGGGTTTGGACGCATCGGTCGCTTGGTGCTGCGCACGATTCTTGAGCGACATCCGGATGAGTTGGAGGTCGTCGCCATTAACGACCTGTTCAACACCAAGACCAATGCACATCTCTTCAAGCACGATTCGACCTACGGAGACTTCCCCGGCGACGTCTCCTATACCGAGGATAGTATCATCGTCAACGGCAAGACCATCAAGGCCTTCGCCATCCGCAACCCGGAAGAACTTCCGTGGGCGGAGCTGGGCGTCGATATCGCCATCGAGTCCACGGGCATCTTCCGTGATCGCGATGGAGCCGGCAAACACCTGACCGCGGGCGCGAAGAAGGTCATCATCACCGCCCCGGCTAAGGGCGAGGACGTCACGTTGGTCCTCGGCGTGAACGGCGACGACTACGACCCTGAGAACCACCACATCATCTCCAACGCCTCCTGCACCACCAACTGCCTGGCGCCGGTCGCCAAGGTCCTACAGGACACCTTCGGCATCGAAGCGGGTCTGATGACCACGGTCCACTCCTATACCAACGACCAGAGCACCCTCGACCAGGGCCACAAGGACCTGCGCCGCGCGCGTGCCGCTGCGATGAGCATCATCCCCACCACCACCGGCGCGGCCCGTGCGGTCGCCCTGGTGCTCCCGGAGCTCAAGGGCATCGTCGACGGCTATGCCATGCGCGTCCCGACGCCGACGGTCTCCGTCGTTGACCTCGTCGTCCAGCTGAAGAAGGACGCCACGGTCGAGAGCGTCAACGCAGCGCTCAAGGCCGCAGCCGAGGGCGAGATGGCTGGGATCCTCGGCTTCAGTGAGGAACCCCTCGTCTCGATGGACTTCAAGGGCGATAGCCGCTCCTCCATCGTGGATGCCGAGCTGACCTCGGCGATGGGCCCGCGCTTCGTCAAGGTTGTCTCCTGGTACGACAACGAGTGGGGCTACTCCTGCCGCGTCGCCGACCTGACCGCGATCGTCGCCGGCAAGCTGTAGCCGCAGGACGACATCGCAGAGAGATAGATCAAAGAGGGATAAGGAGCTACTCCTTATCCCTCTTTTTGCTAGACTAAGGAGAGACGATGAACAAAAAGACAGTTCGTGACGTGGAGCTCAAGGGCAAGCGGGTCCTGATGCGGGCGGACTTCAACGTTCCGCTCGACGGAAGCACCATCACCGATGATACCCGTATTCAGGCGGCGCTGCCGACCATCAAGTACATCCTCGACCAAGGCGCATCGCTCATTCTGATGTCGCACCTGGGACGTCCCAAGAACGGGCCGGAGCCCAAGTTCAGCTTACGTCCGGTCGCAGACCGGCTAGGAGAACTCCTGAACACCGCCGTCAAGATGGCCCCCGACGTCGTCGGCGATGAGGTCGAAGCCATGGCCAAGGCGCTGCAACCCGGTGAGGTGATGCTCCTGGAGAACACCCGCTTCTACGCCGGTGAGACCAAGAACGATCCGGACCTGGCAGCGAAGATGGCCGCCCTAGGCGACGTCTACGTCAACGACGCCTTCGGTTCGGCGCATCGTGCGCACGCCAGCACTGCGGGCGTCACCGAGCACATGCCCGCAGTCGCCGGCTTCCTGATCGAGAAGGAGATCACGTTCCTTGGCAGGGCCACCGGCGACGCCGAGCGCCCTTATGTCGTGATCCTGGGTGGGGCCAAGGTCTCAGACAAGATCCTAGTGATCGAGAACATGCTCACCAAGGCCGATACCATTCTGATCGGGGGCGGTATGGCCAACACCTTCCTCAAGGCACAGGGCTTCGAGATGGGCGACTCCCTGGTCGAGGACGAGGCGCTCGACACCGCGAAAGAACTCCTGGCGAAGGCCGGCGGGAAGCTGGTTCTACCGGTGGACGCCGTCGTCGCGGAAGCCTTCGACAACGAGGCGACACGGAAGGTGGTAAAGGCGAATGCTGTCGAGGCCGGTTGGCGTGTCCTGGACATCGGGCCCGAGACCGTCGACCTCTTCAAGACGACGCTCGCTGAGGCCAAGACGGTCGTCTGGAACGGCCCGATGGGCGTCTTCGAGATGCCGAACTTCGCCCGAGGGACCTTCGCGATCGCGGAGGCTCTGGCAGATCTCGACGCGGTGACCATCATCGGCGGCGGCGACTCCGCCTCTGCCGTAAATCAGGCGGGCGTGGCGGATAAGATGAGCCACGTCTCGACGGGTGGCGGAGCCAGTCTCGAGTTCTTGGAGGGCAAAACCCTCCCCGGCATCGCCGTACTCAACGACAAGTAGCCACACACCAGACTCAGGCTGTCGCCGTCGTTAGGCAGGCAGATCAGATCCGGGCACTGGAGATCCCAGTGCCCGGTCCACGAAAGGAGTTCCCTATGCGCAGACCATTTATCGCCGGCAACTGGAAGATGCACAAGACGGTAGCCGAGGCTACTGAGCTCGCTAACGGGCTGAAAGAGGCCCTGGCTAACGTCAAGGACATTGAGTTAGCCGTCTGCCCTACGGCGACGGCCTTGGGCGCCGTAACGCAGGTGCTCGCCGACTCGAACATCGGCGCGGGGGCCCAGAACATGCACTGGGAGGCGAGCGGTGCCTTCACCGGGGAGATCGCTCCCGCGATGGTGAAGGAGCTGGCCACCTACGTGATCATCGGCCACTCGGAGCGGCGCCAATTCTTCGGCGAGACCGATGAGACGGTGAACAAGAAGCTCCTGGCTGCCATTGCGCAGGGCCTCATCCCCATCGTCTGTATTGGGGAGAGCCTCGCACAGAATGAGGCCGGTGAGACCGTCGCCTTCGTCGGCGGGCAGATCCGCGGTGCGTTTACCGGCGTCCCGAAGGAGGATGCCCGGAACGTCGTGCTGGCCTACGAGCCCATTTGGGCCATCGGCACGGGTCGCACAGCGATGCCCGAGGACGCCGACCGCATCATCCGCGAGGCGATTCGCGACGTCCTGACCGACCTCTATGACGACGCCACGGCACAGGCGATCCGTGTGCAGTACGGCGGAAGCGTCAAGCCGGACAACATGGCCGACTTCATCATCATGCCGGAGATCGATGGGGCGCTCGTCGGCGGCGCCAGCCTGACCGTGGAGGCCTTTGCCGGGATCGTGAACAGCGCGATCAAGGCGTTGGGCTATGGTTGACACAACCAGGCTGCGCGCGACAATGCGCCGCGCGGAGGCGGACCTGCGGCGGAACATCCTGCCCTTCTGGATGGAGCATGCCGTCGATCACGAGAGAGGCGGCTTCTTTGGTGAGGTCACCAATGACCTGACCGTTCGACCTGAGGCACCACGAGGCGCGCTGCTGACATCGCGCATCCTCTGGACCTACGCCGCAGCCTACCGCCGCTATGGCGACCCCGCCTATCTCAAGATGGCCGATTGGGCCTTCGAGGATCTGCTCAACCGTTTCTGGGATGCGGAGCATATCGGCCTGTACTGGATGGTCGGCGCCGATGGTGAACTCATCCGGCCCCGCAAGCAGCTCTACGGGCAGGCCTTCGGTATCTACGCCCTCGCCGAATACCACGCTGCCACAGAGAACAGCCTTGCCCTCGAGACCGCTCAGGCGATCTTCCGAGCCATTGAAGAGCACGCCTATGACCCCGCGAACAAGGGGTACTTCGAGTCGTTCAACCGCGCATGGCAGATGACGGACGATGTACGCCTGAGCGCTGTCGACTTGAACGAGATGAAGTCGATGAACACGCACCTCCACGTTATGGAGGCCTTCACCAATCTACTGCGTGTCTGGCCCGATCCACTCCTCAAGGCGCGACAGATCGAGCTTCTGAATGTGATGATGACCCATATCATCCGCCCGGAGACCCACCACATGACGCTCTTCTTCGACGAGACCTGGGCGCCGCGCTCACCTCACGTCTCCTACGGTCACGATATCGAGGCAAGTTGGCTGCTGGTGGAGTCCACGGAGGTCGTTGGCGACCCTGGCCTGCACACCAAGGCGGAGGGGATCGCCGTGAAGATGGCCCAGGCGGTCTACGACGAGGGACGCGATCCGGACGGCGGCATCGTCTACGAGTCGGGCCCCGAAGGACTCATCGATGCCACCAAACAGTGGTGGCCTCAGGCAGAAGCCGCCGTCGGCTTCCTCAACGCCTACCAGATCAGCGGCGCCCCACACTTTCTGGCGGCCTCGCTCAGCAGCTGGGACTTCATCGAGGCTTATCTGATCGACCACGACCATGGCGAGTGGCTACGCTACGTCAAGCGAGATCTCACACGCCCCGCCGGTAATGACGAGGACCACGCCAAAGTCAGCTTCTGGAAGTGCCCATACCACAACGGGCGAGCCTGTATGGAGCTCACCGAGCGATTGCACAAAGTGCTCGCAACGCTGTAACCTAACGACCAGCCGGCGCCAAGGCGCCGGCTGGTCGTTCTCCACCTCCAGATCCCACGTCGGTTCCCTACCGCCTCAACAGCCTCCTAATCCGTCGGGGATTCGCCGTCTCCAGACGCCGTCGGACGCGCGCCATAGGCAGACGGGTGAAGCGCAGCATCGTAGGATTCCGGCTTCGCCAGCTCCTTGGCGCTCACAAAGCCGGGGCGGCGATAGGCAGCGACCTCATAGTCATGGTCCATCTTAATCGCGTCGAAGGGACAGAATTCGGCACACAGTCCACACGTCATACAGAGACTCGTATCCAGATAGTAGGACACCGGATAGCGCCGCGGACGTCCGCTCTCCGGCTCTGTAGCGCGCTCAATCCAGATACACTGCACAGGACAGATCTGAGCACATATGCCGCAGGCTGTGCAGCGGAGCTGCGAGGTCTCGGCATCGATGACGAAGAAGGGTAGGTTGCGATAGGCCTCGGGCAGGGCCTGCCGCTCAGCCGGATACTGGATCGTGAAGATGCCACGCTGACGCGACCCCGGCGCATCCGCGCCTCTCAGGCGCCCCATCCACGCCCGCACGTCCTCGACGTAGGTCATCACGAAGTGACCCAGCGTCATCACCAGGGTCTTGAGGACCCCCCAACCGACGATCACCGGTCCACCTCGCCCATCGTCAGATCAATACTCCCCAGGATCGCTACGATATCGGCGATCTTCACCCCACGGGTGAGTTGGCTGAGCGGGGTCAGGTTGATCAACGATGTCGCGCGAATGTGGTAGCGATAAGGGTTGGCCCCACCATCGGAGACCAGGTAGAAGCCTAACTCCCCCTTGGGCGCCTCAATACGCCCATAGGTCTCGCCAGGTGGGATCAGCATCTTCGGCGAGAGGCGGTGGGACTGGACCGGTCCCTCGGGGATCGCATCCAAAGCCTGCTCAAGGATGTGCAGACTCTGCCAGATCTCGTCGAATCGCACAGCGACGCGATCGAAGACGTCCCCGTGCTCACGGGTCACAACGTCGAAATCGAACCTTTCGTAGATCCCATAGGGCTCCGCCCGCCGGACATCGTAGGGCACGCCGCTGGCTCGCAGCACCGGACCGGTCACCCCACAAGCGATCGCCTCCTCGCCCCCCAGGATGCCGACGTCCACGCTCCGCGCCCTCACGATCTCGTTATCCAGCAAGAAGGACTGCATCTGACGTACCTTCTTGGGCAGCCGATCGCGAACCAGCGCGCGCGCCTGCTCCAGCCACCCCTGAGGTAAGTCACGGGCGACGCCGCCCGGGCGCATATAGTTGAACATCATTCGCCCGCCCGCGACACGCTCAAACAGGTCGAGCACCAACTCGCGCTCCTCAAGGGCATAGAGCGAGCCGGTGAAGTAGAGACCGATCTCGTTGCTGAAGAAGCCCGCCGCGAGCATGTGGTTCACCACACGCGAGAACTCCGACATGATCACCCGCAGGTACTCCGCACGCTCCGGGATGTCCCACCCCAGCAACTTCTCCATCGCCAGGCAATAGGCCAGATTGTTGGTCATCCCATTGATATAGTCCAGGCGATCGGTGAAAGGGATGTTCTGCAGCCAGGTGTTACGCTCGCCGATCTTCTCGTGGCAGCGGTGCAGGTAGCCAAAGACCGGCTCGAGATGCTTGACGGTCTCCCCATCGAGCCGCACCGCCATACGAAAGACCCCGTGGGTGCTGGGATGGTGCGGACCCATATTAAGGATCATCTCATCGGTCTTCAGCGGCTTGTCGGGCTCGCGGTCCGCGGACAGCATCCGCGCATAGAGGCGCTGATCCGCCTCACTGAAATCCGCATCCGTCGAGAGCGCGCCCTCCGAGAGCTCAGCGCTGAGCCGCAGATTCGCGTGAGCAGGGGTGCGTTCTTCCGCATAGAGAGGATTGCCGCCACTCGGGAAACGGCTGCGGAAGGGCTTGTGCTCTTCCTCATAGTAGACCTCGCGCCAGTCCTTGCGCAAGGGGAAGCCCTCGAATCCCTCCCACATCAGCAGACGGCGAAGGTCAGGATGCCCGTCGAACTGCACCCCGAACATATCCCAGACCTCTCTCTCCTGCAGGTTCGCCGAGGGGAACTCAGCTGTCACGGAGGGTAGGATGGCACCATCGCGCGCCGTGTGCACGTGCAGAGCCACGTAGCTGCCGCCCTCCAGGCAGAAGAGATGATAGACCACGTCGATGTGCGGGGGAATCCCCTCAAGCGATGCCGGATAGTCCGTTGCCGTAAGGTTGGAGAGCATCGCGTAGCCCAGCTCGTCGCGCACAAAGCGCATCACGTCCAAGAGGTGCCGCGCATGGACCAGCACCCCCTCATACCTCGGCTGGTTCATCAGGGACGATCTCGAGACCGCATGCGTCATCCGATGCTCTACCGGCTGACCATAGGTCTCGACGTCTCCCCGCACCGGAGCTTCAGCCAACCTTAGCACACCCGGAAATCGCGCCTGGAGGCTCCGCCAGACCTCAGGGGGCATACCGCCGGTGGTCGCTGCCATACCTAGACGTCCTTCTCGCGCGGTCCCACCAGCTCCTCCAGATCCCGCCAATCCACCAGATCGGGGCCAAGCACCGGCTCGGGAATCCCACGGTCCTCACCCGACTGGAACGCGCGGATATCCTTGATCGACTCGTGTTCGAAGCGTGCGTGCAGTGTCAGAATACCATGGATCAAGGACTCGGGCCGTGGAGGGCACCCGGGAATATAGACATCCACCGGGATCAGGCGATCCACGCCTGACACGACGTTGTAGCCTTCCTTGAAGGGCCCCCCTGAGATGGCGCAGGCGCCCATCGCGATCACGTACTTGGGCTCCGCCATCTGATTATAGAGCCGCACCAACAGGGGAGCCATCTTCTTGGTCACCGTACCGTTGACGATCAGCAGATCGGCCTGGCGCGGACTCGCACGCATAATCTCCATACCGAAGCGTGCCGTATCATAACGCGAGGCCGCCGTCGCAATCATCTCGAAGGCACAACAGGCCAACCCAAACAGCATCGGCCACAACGAACGCTTTCGAGCCCACGCATAGACCTGGTCCAGTGTAGTCAGCCGTACAGAGGATTGAAGTTCAGGAGGCACATCGGGCAGTTGGCCCATCGCATCCATCCGAGGCCGGCGCGTCATAACACAACCTCCTCATCCAAACTGATACGAACAAGGGGCGAGAGTGATCTCGCCCCTCCGTTGGGGAAGGCGGGATTTGAACCCGCACGCCTCGCGGCACATGATCCTAAGTCATGCTCGTCTGCCAATTCCGACACTTCCCCGTTGCCCTCCGATTATACAACCGATCAAAGATTGATCAAGCACTATGGCTTCTCCATCTCCCTCAACGCCTCGTAGGCAGGTCGGACGTCGCCCCCACTCCAGGTCTCGAAGTCGCCGTCAAAGCCCCACCAGAACGGATCCGCAATCGACCACCAGTACTCCTCATCCGCCGGCGTCCAGCCGGCGTCGGGAAGATTCCACACGAACATCGGGCCTACCCACGGTGCCCAATGCTCCCGTGCGTAGACAAACGCCCGCACCAAATAGTCAGCCTGCTCTTCCGGCGTGACCGCAAACCAGGCATAGTCGGGATGATCGGGGCTTGAGGCCGTGTGCCAGCCGAACTCCAGGATGGCCACCTGTTTGTCACCATCCCCGTATTCCTCCATGATCGCGCGCATCTGTTCAGCGTGGCGGAAGCAGAAGAAGGCATGGCCCCCATAGCCGCTTGCGGGATCTGCAACCTCTTCAGGCGAGATCTCCGGAGGGGCCTTGTAGCCCGGAGCATTCAGCCCCAGCAGGTCGAAGTAGGGTGCCGCACCCGCCTCGTAGAAGGCCCTCAGATACTCCACGTCGGGGATGGCCTCGGGAGGCGGAGATCCGGTGGGCGCCAATCCGGCAGAGATCACCAGGGCCTGCGGATCAGCCGTCTTAATCGCAACGTAGCACGTCTTGAGCAGCTCAGCATAGCCTGCCGCGTTGGGTACGTGCCCACCCCACTCACGGGCGAGGTTCGGCTCGTTCCAGATCTGATAGCCGCGCACCCGTCCGGCATAGCGCGACGCCAGCGTCGCGCAGAACCCCTCAAAGGCCTCCAGCGAGACCGGTACCGTCAGACCCTCTCCCGCCGGTACCGCCCAGCTGGGGGGATGATCCACACGTAGAAGGAGACGGACGCCGGCTTGCTCCGCTGCCTCCACGATCAGGTCAGCCGCACGCCACTCGTAGGCACCCGGACCTGCACCCTCGACATCCTGCCAGGCAAGGGGCTGCTTCACCCATGTGAATCCCGCATCCTGCACCAAGGTCCAGTCACGCCGCACGGCAGCCCAGGGATCCCACCACAGATGTACGTTGATCCCGACCTCGGGTGAGGCCATCCGCTCCGGCCGTGGCCAAGACGTCGGTGTAGGCTCCACACGCGGACCCCAACCCTCGGAGCCCGGAAAGCGAACCAGGAGCGCGGACAGAATCACAACCAGAAAAAACGCTGTGAGGACAAGGATACGTCGACGTGAGGTACCGTGCATCAGAGGAGGTCTCTTCGCTCCGGTCAGCCGGCGCGGAGACGCAGGACTGGACGCTGCGCTAAGCTAAGCCAGACCCATTCCCCACGCCGGTCGATGGCGCTCGTGGTGCTCGAGATCAGGGGACCTTGGGCATGTCGGCGATCGCGCTATAGGCCGGACGCGCTGCACCGTTGAGGTCAAGGATACTGTAGGGCGCATTGGGATTGGTCGCCCCCAGGCCATCCTTATAGGAGTAGTCCAGATTCCACAGGAAGGCGAGATGCACGAAGCCCCACTCCCGCATCAGCTCAAAGGCCTCCACACTCCAGCGCGCCTGGTCCTCAAGTGAGATGTCATCAGCGAATTCAAAGCCCACCGGCCTGCCGTCAAAACCCTCGGATGAGGCCCAACCAAACTCGGTCACGCAGAGGGGCGTATCACGCTGGGCGGCTCGGATCATGTCGTGGTATCCCCAGAGTGTGCTCTTGAACGACCAGGAATGGTGCGGGGAGTCAAACGGACCACGGAAGCCCGCCTCAGGGTTATTGTACCCATCATCCCATGCGATATCAGGTGGCAGATTGTACCCGTTGTGGTGCGCCCCCACGCAGTCGGCGTAGTTCAGGAACCCGGCATCGATCATCTGCTTGAAGTAGATGAAATCATCGATGACGACGTAACGCTCCGGGTTCTGGGGGTCGGTGGCGACGACGCCCGTCGGCGACAACGCACCACTGATGACGATGATGTTGGGATCACGGCTCTTGATCGCCTGATAGGTCAGCCGCAGCAGCTCAACGTACCGGACGGCACTGACACCCTCTTCGGTATCCCACTCACGATCGAGGTTCTGCTCATTCCACACCTCAATCGCGTGGATCCTACCCTTGTAGCGATCGACCAACTCACCGACGAAATCGACAAAGAGTGACAAATCATCGGGCGGGGCAGCTTCAGGACTATCGTCAAAGTAGCTGCGTGACCAGTCGGGTGCACCCACGACGCTCAACATCACGTTGAGTTCGCGCTCCGCGGCGAAGAGGACCATCGCGTCGTAGCCACTCCAGTCCATCTGGCCCGGCTCGGTGGAGAAATGGTCCCAACGAACCTGCTGCTTGACCCACGAGAGCCCCAGGTGGTTCTTGATCTGGTCCATCGTGTAACCGGGCATGCCGATGCCATGGGCCGCGATCCCGTAGCCAAAGTCACCCCACGGCAACGGCGGCAAGGCACCTTCGATCGCCGCCACCGTCGGCGTGGGCGTCGGCAACAGCAGCCCACCACCGGAGGGTTCCGCGCCCTCCGTCTGAGGCGTCACCTGACCGGGTGCAAACGGATCACCCGCCGCGCCGGTCGGCGTCGGAGATCCTGCGGCAGCGTCACCACGACGACCCGGCAGATCGATAGCGCCGAGCGCACAGGACAGACCGACGGCCATCAGCAGGATCCACACGACGCCTGCAGCGATCAGTGTTCTGCCCGAGAGCCTTGCGAAGAGATCCCGGATATGTTGCCAAAACGGATTCTGCATCACACCCCCTCCAACTCAGATGTGCTCGCCTTATCCCCAACCAAGGTCGGGGGCCTTTCGCCGTGATCGGTCCGCATCCGGCTCGCCGTGCTCACGATCACGCAGTGCCGTCCCAGCCTGTCGTCTATCTTCGTCGTCCGCAACGTGCTCCGGTGGACCTTCCGCTGCAAGCCGGTTGTCAACCTTGTCGGCCAGGGCAACGGCGCCCGCCATCTGTGCAGCCTCGGTCAGCGCAGTTTGACCGACCAGATCGTCCACAAGATCCGCAAGATCATCATCCGCAGCACCCTCAATGCGCCGCTCGATCAGCTCGCGGTAAGCCTTACTCCCGTAGAGACCGGCGGCATCCTCCAGTCGACCGGATGCCTTGAGTGCCCGAGCCGCCGCCTGAGGATCTTCACGATCCACCGCTACGACCTCCTCACGCAATGCCTGCGTGTGATGCGCCTCACCGTGCACCAGATGACTCGCGGAGATGAGACGCTCCACGTGCTCATTGCCGCAGCGAGGACAAGGGGGCGCAGCAGCATCCATCCGACGAGCGAGGTGACTGAAACGCCCGTGACACCCGCGGCAGTAATATTCGTAGATCGGCACGATCGACCCCATCAAAAGACAAGCAGCGACCGAGGTGCTCAGGCGCTCCCCTGTCTGCCGGACCTGACATTAGCGTAGGCTCCCGTACCGGTTGGGAGCCTACGCAGCAGAGTATACCCTTGTTCGCGTCCTGAGCAAGCCTCTCGGCGGGTCGCCCCCGGCTCGATCCCGGCTAGGAGCCCGGTGGGCGGTGACTCTAGAGAAGGCCCTGAGATTCGGGGCCTTCACCGCGGGGCGAGGCTTCCGCCGGTCTCGACATCCATCCCGGCACCGATGGCCTTGGCAGCAGCGGCAGCTCGGGTATGAACATCCAGCTTGGCGAAGATCGCCCTCAGATGACGTTTGACCGTGTTGGGAGAGATGACCAAGGACTCAGCGATCTCCTTGTTGGTCTTTCCGCGCGCCAGGAGCGCGAGAACCTCGGCCTCGCGGGCAGTCAGGCCCGCCATCTCCCGCGAGGTCGCCGTGGTCGCTCGCGCCTCAGCCAGCGTCTCCAGGAAGGCGCGCCGATCGAATGAGGGCTTCTCCAGGTATGCGAAGACCCCATACTCGTCGTAGGCGCGCTCGATGACGTCCGGATCTACCATCCCGCTGACCACGATCGTGACCACGTCCTCATCCCGCGCCAGCGCCAGAAGCTGGTAACCGTCGAGATCACTCGCCGCTGACCGCCCGCCCCACGGAACAGCGCTAAGCGCGAGGTCGACCACCGCCAGGGCATAGGACTCGCGACGCAGGCAGCCGACCGCCTCTCCATAGCCGTTGCACAGGCGCACCTGGTAGCCCGCCTCGGCGAGCAATTCGGCCAGAATGCCGCGCCAACCGGCGTCATCTTCGACCACCAGGACGACGCCCAGCACAGCGGAATCCCCCCTGCGTGGCCCCACGTGCGGGCGCTGCGAGGCGCCGTCCCGCAGCCCACGCGCAGGCGTGAGCTCAGCGGACAGAGCGCGCTGCACCAGGGTCTGGAACTCAGCCCGATCGAAACTCGCCTTCTGCAGACAACTCGCGGCGCCATACTCGCCCATCGCCTGTACGGCCAATTCAACCGTCGCGTAGCCGGTGAGCAAGACCGCCACGCAGCCAGGGTCGTGCCCTCTCAGGGCTGCGAGAACGCTCAACCCGTCGCGATTGGCTGCCTGACCCTCACCCAGGGCCAGGTCCACAACCGCCAATCGATGTGGAACCCGGCGGATGAGCGACGTGGCCTCCTCCATGGTCCCTGCTACATCGACAGCAAGCCCGCATTCCACCAGGATCTCCCCGACCAGCTCCTGCCAGGCGGGCTCATCCTCGACTACGAGCGCTCGATCGACACGCTGCTCGGACATCCGGTCACTCCACCCGCGGCAACCTGAGCCGGAAGAGCGTGCCGCGCACGCCGTCGCTTTCCACGGTGACCGCCCCGCCCAGCCGCATCAACAGCGTCTTGACCCACCAGAGACCGAAACCGAGCTTTCCGTTGCGCCGCACGGCTCGTTCGGGTGGGGAGAGCTCGAAGATCAGTTCGTGATAGATCGCAGGTATACCGGGGCCATCGTCCGCAACCTCGATCTCGACCCAATGCCCCTCAGCTCGCCCGCGGATCAGCACCTCTCCGGCCCCCGCCATCGCCGCCAGCGCGTTCTCCAACAGATTGGTGAAGGCAAAGACCAAACTGCGGTCGCCGGCCTTGACCTGCGGCAGGTCATCGAGATCCTCACACCGCACCTCAATGCCCTCAGGCAGCTCCACAGCGTCAAGTGCGCGCCGGATACAATCGGCGACATCGACCGGCGTCGCATGGATCGGATGGAGAAACGTCAAGCTCTCCCGAACGGCATCCATCGCCTCCCGAGCGCTGCGCTCGACCTCAAAAAGGTTAGCGGCCAGATAGGGGTCGCCGTCCAATGCCGCTGCGGACTTGGCCCGTATGCCCTGCACGCGCACCGGGATGGTACCAACCTTGTTGTTGAGGTGGTGAAGGACGTTTGCAGCCACATCGCCCACGGCAGCGAAGGTCTCCGCCACGGCGCGGCGCTCTTGAGCCAGGCGCAGCGCCTGCTGGTGTTCGGCGTTCTGGAGCGCCAGGGCTCCGTAATGAGCCAAGCACGTCAAGACCTTCTCGTCCCACGTCGACTCGGTAAAGCCGGCGGACTCACCCAATACCCCATAGACGCTGAAGGCCCCCATCGCCTCCTGACCATCACTCGACAGCAAAGGCACGATGAGGGCCCGGGTCCAGCCCTGCTGATGGGCCAGATCGGCGCGAAAAAACCGAGCATCCCTCCGCACGTCGTCCGAGATCACCGGTACGCGTCCGAGAACAGCCTGACCGGTCAGGCTGTTGAGCAACGGCAACCGATCACCCCGCTGCCAGCCCTCGGTGGTGACCTCAAGGACCAGCTCATCGCCCTCTCGCAGCCAGATCGCGCTAGCCGAAGCGTTCAGCAAATCGCAAGCCTGCTCGACCAGACGCTGCAAGACAGCCTCCGCAGGCTCCAGCAGTAGCAGACGGGCCACGTCGAGCAGTGCATCGAGTAGCCGGGCCTCCTGGATCGCGATCACGGCCTGGGTCGCCAGAGACTGCAGTAGATGCCGATCCTGATCGTCAAAAGCACCGACGAGCGGGCTCTCCAGATTGAGTACCCCCTCCAGCCTGCCGCCGGCGCCCACCAACGACACAGCCAGCTCGGACCGCATGTGCAGATCGGCGTCCAGCGGATGATAGAGCTGAACCCAGGGCGCGGCCTCGAGATCATGAATACAGAGCGACTGACGATGTGCAGCTACCCATCCCATGATGCTGCTGCCGTCGATGGCAAGATCCTCCATCTGCGGACGTCCGGGAGCTCCGGCAATGGCACGTGCCACAAGGCGCGATCTCTCCTCATCGACCAGGCGGAAGATGCCATGGTGAGCACCAGTGACATCGAGCGCCATCTGGAGAATGGCCTCCAGCGTTTCATCGAGGCCCAACCTGGATGAGATAAGCATGCCGGCGCGCCACAGACGGTCGATCGCTTCCTCGGTGCGCACGAGCTCGCGTTGAGTGTCGGACATGCGACGTGCTTGATGGATCGCCATCGCGGCATGATTCGCCAGCGTGGCGATGAGCAGCTGATCAAGGGGCGAGAAGCGCTCGGCACAGCGCAGGTACACGTAGAGAACACCCACAGGCTGATAGGCGACGATGAGCGGATGAGCGACGACGGTCCGGACCCCCGTTCGTGCGGCCCGATCGACCATCGACATATCAGGTTCCTCGTAGGAGAAGATGGGTTCCCGTCGCCGGACGGCGCGCATACCCAACCCATCAGGACGCGGCGGATCGTAAGGCACGCTCGAATCAGGATCGCCCGCGAAGACCTGAGAGGCGAGATCGAAGCGGCCCTCGACGTTGTCGTAGGCGTAGAGCACCGCCGTGGATTCCGCTACCAGGTCCACGAGGCCTTCAGCGATGAGGGACAGCACTTCCTTGAGGCTGAGCGTGTCGACGCTGACGTAGCCCCGAGGGGCGAGGCGATTGATCGCTGCCCCGATCCGGTTGAGGCGGCGCAGGATCTCCGGAGTCAGGGAACCGGCTTCCTCCGGATGGATCTCGCTACGACGTACTGCTGACGCAGGATGTGACATCTAGCGGCATTGTAACATGATCGCCATCTCGAACAACGCCATTCATCGGTTGCAACAGCGTGGGGCCTTCCCGGCACAGTCCAACAAGCACCTCTCCTCCTCCGGCGCTCTTCCCCAAGAGCGCTGTCAGGACCATGCCGGAAAGACCCCACGCTAGGCTGAGACTAGAGGTCGTAGTAGAGGGTGAACTCGTAAGGATGCGGGCGCATCTGCATAGGGTTCACCTCAGCCGTCCTCTTATACTGGATGTACGCTTCGATCAGATCCGGCGTGAAGACATCGCCCCTGAGTAGGAACTCGTAATCCGCCTCGAGCGCTGACAGTACGGCTGAGAGCGAGCCCGGCACCTGCTTCACCTTCCTCGCTTCCTCTGCCGGCAGATCGTAGAGGTCCTTATCCATCGGTTCCCCCGGGTCGATCTGGTTCTGTACGCCATCCAACCCCGCCATCAACAGGGCAGCAAAGCAGAGATAGGGGTTACATGCCGGATCCGGCGCACGAAACTCCACACGCTTGGCCTTGGGGCTCTTGGAGTACATCGGAATGCGGCAGACCGCAGAGCGGTTTCGCTGCGAGTACGCCAAATTGACGGGTGCCTCGAAGCCGGGCACCAGGCGGCGGTAGGAGTTCGTCGTCGGGGCCACGATAGCCAGCAGTGCCGGCGCGTGAGCCAACAGCCCGCCGATGTAGTACTTGGCCGTATCGGAGAGCTGCGCATACCCGGTCTCATCAAAGAACACGTTGGTGTCGCCGCGCCACAGACTCTGATGGACGTGCATCCCGCTGCCGTTATCCTCGAAGAGCGGCTTGGGCATGAACGTAGCCGTGAGCCCGTTCTGGCGGGCCACATTCTTCACCAAGTACTTGTAGATCTGAATGCTGTCCGCCATGCGCACGAGCGTCCCGTAGCGCAGGTCGATCTCCGCCTGTCCGGCCGTGGCCACCTCGTGGTGGTGCAACTCAACCGGTACCCCGCTCTTCTCAAGCGCCATCACGATCTTGCTGCGCACATCCTGCTTGGTGTCGGCGGGAGGTACGGGGAAGTAGCCGCGCTTCGGGGGAATCTGTCCACCCTTGCCGCCCTCGTCACCACTATTCCACCAGGCTTCAGCGCTGTCGATATAGTGGAAGGCGCTGTTCGTGCCACCGCCATAGCGCACGCTATCAAACAGGAAGAACTCCGCCTCCGGTCCCCAGTAGCTGATGTCGGCCACACCCGTCTGCTTGAGATAGGCCTCGGCCTTCCTCGCCACATAGCGTGCGTCCCGCGTGTAAGGCTGGAGCGTCACCGGATCGTAGATATCGCAGATCAGGACCAGCGTCGGCACCTCATAGATCTGATCCACGAGCGCCGTCGATGCATCCGGGATCAGGATCATGTCCGACTCGTGAATCTCCTGGAAAGCCCGAATCGAGGAACCATCGAAGCCGATGCCCTCCTCAAAGAGCTCCTCGGTCAGCTCACGGGCCGGCAAGGTGAAGTGGTGCCACATCCCCAATACGTCAGTAAAGCGGAGATCGACCATCTCCACTTCCTTACCCAACTTCAATACGTCAGCAACGGTTTCCAGCATCATGTCTCTCCTTGACCCGATGGTCTGTCGTATCCATGCACCCCTCAAAGGATTACGCCCGTATCATAAGGCGCTCAACCCGACCTGTCTATGACCCAAACGGGCCATCTTCATAGGTCACCCGCCATACTCACGTTGACAACCACGTGAGCGCTTCCTATAATCAGCCCTATGATCCCAATCGCCTCTCACGCCTCCCACGAGTTGCTTTGCGAGGAGCCAAGCGCCGACGATATCAGTTGTTGGTTGCATCCCATCGGCTTCGCTGATTGCGTGGGAGCGTATCGGCGCCTCCGTCGCATCGCGGAGCGATCCGGTGCCACACAGGCCCTTGCCGAACTGATGCCGTCTCTCTTGACCGTGCTGGCCGAGACCCCAAACCCCGACCGCGTTTTGGTCAACCTGGAACGCTTCCTACAGAGCAGTCCATCCATGAGAGGTCAGGTGACCTGGCTCGCCGACAACCTACGTGCGACCGACATCCTGGTCAGACTCTTCGCCGGCAGTCAGTTCCTCACCGAGATCCTGCTGCGCAATCCCGAGTACGCCGGCCTTCTGGTGGATCACCAGCACCTCCCTTTGCCTCGACCACTCGAGTTCTCCGCTGACCTGGCCTACCTCGATGGCCTGCGACGCTTTCAACGCAGCGAACTGCTGCGCATCGGTGCCTGTGATCTACTGGATCTGCTGGATGTGCCCGTCATCACGGCACAGCTCTCGACGCTGGCCGACCGCTTGATCCAGGCTTGCCTTCTGCACGCCGCGGGCACGGACACCCCACCCCGAGACGGGCGGCCCGCGGGCTTCGTTGTGCTGGCACTGGGGAAGCTTGGCGGCTTTGAGCTCAACTATAGCTCAGACATCGACCTGCTCTTTCTAGCGAAGGACATCACCGATGGCCACCGGCAGCTGGGTGAGCGCCTCATCGAGGGCTTGACGCAGGTGACTGCGGAGGGCTTCCTCTATCGCGTGGATATGCGCTTACGTCCGTGGGGCCGCTCCGGCCCGCTGGTTACATCCGTCGACGGTTACCTGACCTATTTGCGAGAACACGCACGCGTGTGGGAGAAGCAGGCGCTGCTGAAAGCCCGCATCGTCGCCGGCGACGCGGCATTGGGTGAGCGCTTCTTGGCAGAGGCCCGCCCCCTCTTCTTCGATGTCTCCGACACCACCGCCCGCGAAAGCGTGCGCACGATGAAACAGCTGACGGAGAGCCACCTCCGCCGTCGCGGGCAGACCTGGGGCGAGGTCAAGCTTGGGGAGGGATCGATCCGTGATATCGAGTTCGTCGTCCAGTACCTGCAGCTGGCCCATGGGAGAGAGCATCCGGCTGTCTGCACATCCAACACCCTCGACGCGCTCAACCGTCTGACCGCCCATGGATACCTGGCTCAACGCGATACCCGCATCCTGACCGACGGCTACATCTTCCTGCGCACCATCGAACACTACCTCCAGATGATGCACTATCGTCAGACGCATGCCCTTCCTGAGGACCTGATGTCGTTGACCCAGTTGGCCCAGCGACTCGGCTTCACGGGCCGCTCCGCCGGTCAGCTCTTCATCAACCGTTACGAGGAGCACCGGGCAGCGATCAGAGCCGTCTATCTGAAGTTCCTGGGGGAACCACCAATGAACGAAGAGCCGACGACGCTACAATCGAACGGGACCAGCAGTGCACACATCGCCCGGATGGATGCCGCCTACACGACGGTCTTCACACCCCAGGAGATCCGGCGCCACGCGCTCCTGGCGTCGCGCCTCGGCGATGCACCGGCGCCCGACGACGGGCACCTCATCGAGGTCGAGGCAACAGCTCTAGATGACGAACGCTGGCGCGTGACGATCGTCGGCTTCGACCAACCCGGAGAGCTCTCACTCATCTGTGGTCTACTCTTCGTCTACGGCTTCTCCATTGAAGAGGGGCAGGTCTTCACCTACGAACCAGCGACCGCAGGAGCGCCCCAACGTCCCCATCCGGCGCACCGCAAGATCGTCGACGTCTTCATGGTCCACGCCGTGCACACCGAGGCCGACGATACAATCTGGCGAGCGTATGCCGACGAACTGACCGGTCTGCTCCGGCGCGCGCTACACGGACAAGCCCAGGCAGCGCATGGGGCCCTCGCCAATCGAGTCGCCGCCGCGGTCGCCACAACCCTGGAGGGCGAACCGACGCTTTATCCCGTCGAGATCCGGATCGACAACGAGACCTCCGATCGATATACCGTGCTGCACATCACCGCCCCGGACACCCTGGGGTTCCTCTATGAGCTCACGAACGCCCTGGCCTACAGCCGCATCTATATCGGACGGGTGAGCGTCGAGTCCTTCGGAGAACGCGCGCATGACACCCTCTTTGTGACCGATGCCAACGATCGCAAGATCGTATCACCAGAGAAGCAGCGCGAGTTGCGTGCCGCAGTAGCACTGACCAAACACTTCACCCACCTGTTGCCGCGTACACCCGACCCCGAGACGGCGCTCTTGCACTTCCGGGAGTTCATCGACCAGCTTTTCCGTCAACCCGACTGGCCCGGCGAACTGGCATCACTCGAGAACCCCGAAGTGCTCAATAACCTCGCTCATCTCCTAGGCGTCAGCGAGTTCCTTTGGGACGACTTCCTGAGAATGCAATACGCCAACCTCTTCCCCGTTGTGCGCGACGCCGATGCCCTGGCAACCCAGAAGACGCGGGAGCAACTGCAACGGGAACTCGAGGCGGCTCTCGCCGTGGTTCACGCAGGCCCGCAATCGCCCACTCACGAGAGTGCTTGGGCCGATACCCTGAACGATTTCAAGGATCGTGAGATGTTTCGCATTGACATGCGTCACATCTTGGGTCACACGAAGGAGTTCTGGGATTTCTCGGAGGAGCTCACCGCCCTCGCCGAGGTGGTCGTCAACGCTATCTATCATCTGTGTCATGAGGATCTGCGCACACGTTACGGCACGCCCTATCTGGAGAGCGGTGAGGTCAGCGAGATGAGCGTGTGCGCCCTGGGCAAGTGCGGAGGACGTGAGTTGGGCTTCGCGTCCGACATCGAGTTGATGTTCATCTACAGCGGTAACGGCACGACGTCAGGCCCCCACGTCATCACGACGGCGGAGTTCTACGAGAAGCTCGTGCAGATGTTCCTACAGGTCATCAGGACCAAGCGGGCGGGCATCTTTGAGATCGACCTCCAGCTCCGCCCCTATGGTAAGGCGGGCAGCATGGCGGTGTCCCTGGAGGCCTTTCGGCGCTATTTCGCGCCGGATGGGCCGGCCTGGGCCTATGAGCGTCAAGCCCTGGTGAAGCTCAGACCCATCGCCGGCAACTCGGGGCTGGGGTCGACCATCGTCGCGCAACGCGACGACCATGTCTATCGAGGTGGATCTTTCGACGTTGCTGCCATGCGCGCGATGCGCGAACGCCAGATCCGGCACCTGGT